>JAJUIM010000169.1 GCA_029267645.1 Microbacterium sp. | reverse complement strand
GGCCTTCTTCTTTGTCTTCTTCTTCGGGGCCTCGTCGACCTCGCCGGTCGCGGGATCCGCCTCGTCGGGGTCGACGGGCTCGGACTCCTCGAGGTACGGGCCGAAGCGGCCGTCCTTCACCACCACGAGCTTGCCGTTGTCGGGGTTCTCGCCGAGCACGCGGTTGCCAGCGACGGGCGCGTCGATGAGCTCCTGCACCTTGGCCGGCGTGAGCTCGTCGGGCGCGAGATCCTCCGGCACGTTGATGCGGCGCGGCTCGGCGTCGGGCTGCTCGGGGTCTGTGACCTCGAGGTACGGCCCGTACTTACCGAAGCGCAGGGTCGCGCGGTCGGTGATGGGTGTGGCGTTGAGCTCGCGCGCGTCGATCTCGCCGAGGTTGTCGACGATCGTGCGCAGGCCCGGGTACTCGTCGCCGCCGAAGTAGAAGTCGTGCAGCCACTCGCCGCGATCCTTCTCGCCGCGCGCGATGCGGTCGAGGTCCTCCTCGAGGGCCGCCGTGAAGTCGTAGTCGACGAGCTCGCGGAAGTGGCGCTCAAGCAGGCGGATCACGCTGAACGCGAGCCACGTCGGCACGAGGGCCTGGCCTCGCTTCGTGACGTACCCGCGGTCGAGGATCACGCCGATGATGCTCGCGAACGTCGAGGGGCGGCCGATGCCGCGCTCCTCGAGCGCCTTGACGAGCGTCGCCTCGGTGTAGCGCGGCTTGGGCGAGGTCTGGTGGCTCTTCGCCTCGGCGTCTGCGACGTCGAGCACGTCGCCCTGCGCGACCTGCGGCAGCTGCTGGTTCTGGTCTTCGTCGTTCTTGTGGCGCTTCTCGTCGGCGCCCTCCTCGTAGGCCTCGAGGAAGCCCTTGAAGGTGTAGACGGTGCCGGACGCAGTGAACTCGAGGCGCTTGCCGTCGGCCTCGGCCGAGAGCGTGACGGTCGTCGTCTCGAGCTTCGCGTCGCTCATCTGGCTCGCGACCGTGCGCTTCCAGATCAGCTCGTACATGCGCTGCTCGTCGCGGCCGAGCTGGCCCGCGACGTCCTTCGGCGTGCGGAAGCTGTCGCCCGACGGGCGGATCGCCTCGTGCGCCTCCTGCGCGTTCTTCGACTTCGACGCGTACACGCGCGGCTTGGCGGGGACCGCCTTGTCGCCGTACAGCGCGACGGCCTGCGCCCGCGCGGCCTGCACTGCCTGCGAGCTGAGGTTCGTCGAGTCGGTGCGCATATAGGTGATGTATCCGCGCTCGTACAGGCTCTGCGCCACGCTCATGGCGACCTTCGCCGTCATGCCGAGCTTGCGGCCGGCCTCCTGCTGCAGCGTCGACGTCGTGAACGGCGCGTACGGGCGGCGGGTGCCGGGCTTGGCCTCGACCTTCTCGACCTTCGCCGAGCCGGCCTCGTCGATCGCTCGCGCGAGCGCCGCGGCGTCGTCCTCGCCGAGCACGACGACGGCCTTCGTGAGCTGGCCCTTGTCGTCGAAGTCGCGGCCCGATGCGAGCGGGGCGCCGTCGATGCGGGCGAGGCGGATCGAGAACCCGGATCCGTCGCGGGCGGCGGTCGCCGAGATCGAGCAGTAGTCGGCCGAGACGAACGCCATGCGCTCGCGCTCGCGGTCGACGACCATGCGGGTCGCGGCCGACTGCACGCGGCCGGCGCTCAGCGCCTGGCCCGAGTTGCCGGATCCGACCTTGCGCCACAGCACGGGCGAGACGTCCCAGCCGTACAGGCGGTCGAGCACGCGGCGCGTCTCCTGCGCGTCGACGAGCGACGTGTCGAGCTCGCGCGTGTCCTGCACGGCCTTCTCGATCGCGTCCTTCGTGATCTCGTGGAAGACCATGCGCTTGACGGGCACCTTGGGCTTCAGGGTCTCGAGCAGGTGCCACGCGATGGCCTCGCCCTCGCGGTCGCCATCGGTCGCGAGCACGAGTTCACTCGCTCCCTTCAGCGCGCGGCGCAGCTCGGCCACCGTCTTCGTCTTGCGGTCGCTGACCACGTAGTACGGGGTGAAGCCGTGTTCGACGTCGATCGAGTACTTGCCGTACGCGGCGCGATCCTTCTCGGGGATGTCGCGCTTGTCCGCGAGATCGCGGATGTGACCGACCGAACTGAGCACCTCGTAGTCGTCGCCCAGGTATCCCTGGATCGAACGCATCTTCGTGGGCGACTCGACGATGACGAGTTTCTTGCCGTCTGCCAAAGCGGGCGTCCTTTCTTCGAAGCACACCATACACACCGCTCACTGTGCGTCGATGCGGCGAACGTATGTTCGGGGCGCGGCGAGATCCTACCGTTATTCGGCGCTCGGAGGCGGGCCCGCTCGGGCCACCGCCGCGACAGGGATCCCCGCGAAATCGCCCGCGACCTCGACGATCGCGTCGAGCCCCGCGATCTCGCAGCGCACGGCGGCCGCGCCCTGCGCGTCGGCGACGCGCGCCGCCCTGTCGCACGGTTCGCCCGTGGCGAAGCCGCTCAGCGCGTCGGCCGCGGCGAGCGCCGCAGCGTCGGCGACGCCCGCGATCCGCTGCGCCTCGCCCGCGGCTCCCCCGACGACCGACAGCGCGACGACGAGCGACGCGATGCCGCCGACCGCGCCTGCCGTGAGCACGCTGCTCATGTCACAGCCCTCCTTCCAGGGCGCAGCTCTTCGCCGAGACGGGGATCGTGAACACCGCGACGCGCACGTCGGCCGACGCCGTGACGCACACGAGCTCGGCGCCGCCCGCGATGCCGGCCGTCGCGCCGGGCACGGCGGACCCGACGACCGATGCAGCGCGGTCCGGCTCACCGCGCGCGACAAGCCGGGCCGCGTCGGCCGCGGCGTCCTGCAGCCGCACGTGCGCGGATCCGGCGGTGAGGGCGCCGACGCCGAGCGCGATGACGACGAGGAGGGCGGGCAGGGCGACCGCGAACTCCGCCGAGACGGAGCCGCGGTCGCCCAGGGGGAGGCGGATCATGGGACCTGCAGCGCCTTTTCGACGATGCCCTGCAGCAGTGACTGCACGCTGCCCGAGCGCATCACCGCGACGAGGACGCCGGCGATCGCGACGGCGGCCATCGTGACGATCGCGTACTCGGCCGTCGACGCGCCCCGCTCGTCCTGCCAGATGTCGGTCATGGGGATTCTTCCTTTCTCTTTCGCCGCCGGCTCATCCGGCGAACGTGGGGATCGGCGTCGCGGTCACGACGCTGAGGAGCATGGGGGCGACGCCGAGCAGCAGGAACGCGGGCAGCGTGCAGACGCCCATGGGAATCAGGAGCCTCGTGCCGAGCCGCGCGGCTCGTGTGCGCCCGTCGGTGCGGGCGCGGTGCCGGGCGTGGGCGGCCGAGGCGCGCAGCAGCTCGACGGCGGGGACTCCGGCGGCCCGCGAGAGCGACAGGACGCGTTCGGCCTCGGCCGAGTCGCGCGTCGCCGCCTCGGTCCATTCGTCGCACCGCGAGAGCACGTCGCGGGCGCGGCCGACCGAGACGCCGCCCGACAGCGCGGCGGCGAGCAGCTCCTCGTGCATGCCCGGCGTCTCAGGCGCGGGCTGGGCGCGCGCGACGAGGCGCCTCGTCCACACGCGGGCCGTCACGATCATCGCGAGGCCCGCGACGAGGCACACGATGCCGAGGGTCGTGCCGAACAGCACGCCGAGCGGATCGAGGCCCAGCCCCGCCGCGACGACGAGCCCGAGCAGCGGCAGCCACGTCATGAGGCGCGCGGAGGCCATGGGCTCGGCGAGCGCCACGCGCACGTCGTCGCGCAGCTCGGAGGCATCGCGCAGCGAGTCGGCGACGGCCCGCAGCGTTTCCGCGAGCGGGGCGCCGACCGTCTCGGCGACCTCCCACGCAGCCGCGACGTCGCCCCACGCCTCGCCGCTGTCGCCCTCCTGGCGCTCGGCCGCGATCGCGTCGACGAGGGCTGCGCCCGCGTCGAAGCGCGCGACGATGCGCGCGGCCGCGGTGTCGCCCGACTCGGCGAGGTGGCGCCACGACGATGCAGGCTTCGCGCCCGATGCGAGCAGCACGGCGAGCGCGAGGAGCGTCACGGCCGGATCCGTCTGCTCGGCGCCCCGCGCGCGCTTCAGTCCCACGGCCGCACCTCCTCGATCTCGAGGCGGCCCGCCGCCTGGCGGAACTCGCCGACCGCGACGAGGCGCCGGGATCCTTCGGCGTCGCGGGCGAGGTGCAGCACGACGTCGAAGGCGCTCGCGGCCTGGCGCGCGACCGCGTGATCGTCCCACCCCGCGAGGGCGCCGAGCGCCTCGAGCCGCGCCGGCACATCGGCCAGGCCGTTGGCGTGCAGCGTGCCGGCACCGCCGTCGTGGCCGGTGTTGAGCGCGGTCAGCAGGTCGCGCACCTCCTCGCCGCGGCACTCGCCGACGACGATGCGATCGGGCCGCATGCGCAGGCTCTCGCGCACGAGGCGCGCGAGGCCGATCTCGCCCGCGCCCTCGCGGTTGGCTTGACGCGCCTCGAGCGCGATGTGGTGCGGGTGGTCGAGGCGCAGCTCGGCGACGTCCTCGATCGTGACGATTCGCTCGCGCCGAGACGCCGCGCCGAGCAGCGCAGACAGGAGCGTCGTCTTTCCGCACCCCGCGCCGCCCGTCACGAGGATGTTGGCGCGTCGGGCGACGAGGGAGCCGAGCCAGTCGCGCACGTCGGGCGGGAACGCGCCGCCAGCGCCGAGCCCGTCGAGGTCGACGTCGACAAGGCGCGGCACGCGGATCGAGATCGCCGTGCCGCCCGTCGCGATGGGCGCGAGCGCGACGTGCACGCGGGCGCCGCCCGGCATGCGCACGTCGACGAGCGGGCTCGAGTCGTCGACGTGGCGGCCGCCTGCGCCCACGAGATCGGTCGCGAGGTCGTGCACCTCGCG
>JAJUIM010000173.1 GCA_029267645.1 Microbacterium sp. | reverse complement strand
GGGCTAGCCTCGAGACGTGCCCGAATCGGATCCGCTCACCACGATCGTGCCGACGCGCTGGCACGCGCGGTACCGCCCTCGCGCGGGGCTCGTGCGGCTGCGCGAGTCGTGGGTCGCGCTCGCGCAGATCGTGCTCGCGGCGTCGGCGTCGTTCGGCATCGCGCACCTGCTCATCGGCCACGCGATGCCGCTCCTCGCCGTGACCGTGACGATCTCGAGCCTCGGGCTCGCGCGCGACACGCGCCCGGCCCAGGTCGCGCAGACAGTCGCGGGCATGCTCACGGGCATCGCGATCTCCGAGCTCGCGCTGCTCGTGCTCGTGCCGGGCTGGTGGGAGCTCGCGCTCGTCCTCGCCGCGACGCTCGTCGTCGCGCGCTTCCTGTCGCCGTCGCCGCAGTTCGCGATCGCGGCGGCGATCCAGACCGCGATCGCGTTCATGCTGCCGCTCGGCTCCTTCACGGGCATGCGGATCCTCGACGGCGCGGTCGGCGGGGCGATGGCGATCCTCGTGACGGCGCTGCTGCCGCGCAACCCGATGCGCCAGATCGTGCGAGATGCGCACGTCGTCTTCGACGATGTCGACCGCGCCATGACGCGCGTCGTGCAGGGCCTGCGCCGCGGCGACCGGCTGCGCGCCGAGCGCGGCCTGCAGCGGGCGCGCGACCTGCACGGCCCGGTGGCGAGATGGGGCGGATCCCTCGAGTCGGGGCAGGCGATCTCGCGCGTCTCGCCCTTCCTTCGCGGCAGGCGGATCGAGCTTGCGCGGCTGCGCCGCGTGCACGACGCAATGGATCTCGCGACCCGCAACCTGCGCGTCGTCGCCCGCCGCGCGCACTACGCCGTCGAAGACGGCGAGGCGCGACCCGAGCTGGCCGACGTCGTCGAGGGGATCCGCGCGGCCGCTGCGCTCGTCGCGCGTGTCGTCGACGACTCGGCGGCCGAGCAGCGGGCGCAGGCGGCGCTGCGCGAGATCGCGGCGACGCTCGACCCCGCCGCGCTGCTGCCGCGAGCGAGACTCGGCGACCAGGCCGTCGTCGCATCGCTGCGCCCGCTCGTCGTCGATCTGCTCGTCGCGGCCGGCGAGCCGAGGAGCGACGCGGCGCACGAGATCCCGCGCGTGTGACTCGGTACGCTGGAAGCATGACGCACACCCTGATCCTGCTCCGCCACGGGCAGAGCGACTGGAACGAGAAGAACCTGTTCACGGGATGGGTCGACGTGCGGCTCACCGAGAAGGGCCGCGCCGAGGCGGCGCGCGGCGGCGAGCTGCTGCGCGAGCAGGGCGTGCTGCCCGACGTGCTGCACACGTCGCTGCTGAGCCGCGCGATCCAGACCGCGAACATCGCCCTCGAGTCGGCCGACCGCCTGTGGGTCGAGACGAAGCGCTCCTGGCGCCTCAACGAGCGCCACTACGGCGCGCTGCAGGGCAAGGACAAGGCGCAGACGCTCGCCGAGTTCGGCGAGGAGAAGTTCATGGAGTGGCGCCGCTCGTTCGACGTGCCGCCGCCCGCGATCGACCCCGAGGACGAGTTCGCGCAGACGCACGACCCGCGCTACGTCTCGATCGACGGCGAGCTGCCGGCGACCGAGTCGCTCAAGCTCGTGATCGACCGCCTCCTGCCGTACTGGGAGGGCGAGATCGTCCCCGACCTCGCCGCGGGCAAGACTGTGCTCGTCGCGGCGCACGGCAACTCGCTGCGCGCGCTCGTGAAGCACCTCGACGGCATCAGCGACGACGACATCGCCGGCCTCAACATCCCCACGGGCATCCCGCTCGTGTACGAGCTCGACGACGACATGCGTCCCGTCGGCCCCGGCCGCTACCTCGACCCCGAGGCCGCCGCGGCGGGCGCCGCAGCCGTCGCCGCCCAGGGCAAGAAGTAGAGTCCCGCGCACAAGCGAGCCCCCGAGGAATCCTCGGGGGCTCGCTGCGTCGCGGGCGGTGCCCGCCGGCGTCGTTACTCGACGATCTCGATCTCGGCGGCGTCGTCGTCTGCGCCCGACCAGTCGCCCGTGGCGAGGTAGACGACCTTCTTCGCGACCGAGACGGCGTGGTCGGCGAAGCGCTCGTGGTAGCGGCTCGCGAGCGTCGCGTCGATCGCGTGGGGGATCTCGCCCGAGAACGAGTCGCCGAGCACGCGCTCATACACCGAGGCGTGCAGCTCGTCGATGTCGTCGTCGGTGTCGCGGATGTGCGTCGCGAACGTGAGGTTCTGCGTGCGCAGCAGCTGCGTGAGCGTGCGGGCGACCTCGACGTCGAGCTCGCCCATGCGAACGAACGTGCTCTTGAGGCCCTTGGGGATCGCGCGCTCGGGGTACCGCTGGCGCACGAGCTGCGCGATGTGCTCGGCGAGGTCGCCCATGCGCTCGAGCGAGGCGCTCGCGCGCAGCGCCGTGATGATGACGCGCAGGTCGTGCGCGACGGGCTGCTGCATCGCGAGGGTCTCGATCGCGACCTCGTCGGTCGTGAGGACGAGGTTGTCGATCGTCTCGTCGTTTGCGATGACCTCCTCCGCCAGCGCGACGTCTCCCGTGGCGAAGGCCTTCGTCGCCTTCTCGATGGCCTCCGTCACGAGTTCGGAGATCTCGACGAGTCGGCTCTGGATGTCTTCGAGGGTGTCGTGGAACACTTCCCGCATGGTGGGAGGCCTTTCCGGTCGTGGTGAAACGTGCGTCGACTCGAGGTTCGCGCACGCTGGCGGCGATTGTGTCGAGCAAAGGTTAACGTTTGGTGGCACGGTCGTGAACAGTCCCGGTGCCCGCTGGGCAAACCGCGCACCGTGGCATTTCGCCGCTCACGGATGAGCCTACGCTGGTGTCATGCCCGAAGCTCTGCTCGCCCTCTTCATCGGGGTGGTCATCGGAGTCGGCGTGACGCTCGTGATCCTCGCCGCGCTGCGATCCCGCGCACGCGCTGAGCGGGCCGCGCACCCCAGGGTGCCCTTCGCCGTGACGAAGATGCTCGACGTCCTCGAGGACGCCGCGATCATCACGGATCCGTCGGGCAACGTCGTCGCCGTCTCGCCCTCATCGGCATGGCTCGGCGCGGCGCCCGGTGAACGGCTGGGGCAGGAGGAGCTCCGCGCGCTCATGAAGGAGGCGCGCCAGGCGGGCAAGTCTGAGTCGCAGACGATGCGGATCCGCGCCGGTCGCCTCGCGCAGGAGCCGCGCCTCGTCGTCGCGCGCGCCGCGCAGATCGGCCAGGGTTTCATCGTCGTGTTCGTGCGCGACATCTCGGCGCAGGAGCGCGTGCAGCAGATGCGCCAGGACTTCATCCAGAACACGAGCCACGAGCTGAAGACGCCCGTCGGCGCGATCGCGCTGCTGGCCGAGGCGCTCGAGATGGCGGCCGACGACCCGGATCAGGTGCGACGCTTCTCGGAGCGCGTGGCGGCGGAGGCCGACCGGCTGGGGCAGCTGACGGGACGCATCATGAACCTGTCGCGGCTGCAGGCCGCCGACGAGCTCATCGACCTCGGCGACGTCGCGGTCGACGAGGTGATTCACGCCGCCGTCGAGGCGCACCAGGTGACGGCCTCGGGCGCCGAGGTCGACCTCGTCACGGGCGGCGACCGCGGGCTGTACGTGCACGGCGATGGCCGCGTGCTCGTGGAGGCGCTCGGCAACCTCATCTCGAACGCGATTGCGTACTCGCCGCGCGGATCCCATGTCGGCATCGGCGTGCGGTCTGCCGACGGCGCCGTCGAGATCGCCGTGACCGACCAGGGCATCGGCATCGCGGAGGCCGACCAGAAGCGCATCTTCGAGCGGTTCTTCCGCGCCGATCAGGCCCGCTCGCGCCACACTGGCGGTACGGGCCTCGGGCTGTCGATCGTGAAGCACGCGATCCAGCGGCACGGGGGAGAGGTGCGTCTGTGGTCGCGCGAGGGCCAGGGCTCGACGTTCACGATCCTGCTCCCGCTCGCGGAGCCGCCCGAGGGGGCGAAGCCCCGCAAGAAGAAGCCGAAGAGGCGCGAGGAACAGCCCGCGCCGTGGAAGGAAGAAGTGGCATGACGCGTGTCCTGCTCGTAGAAGACGAACCCGACCTCGCCGATCCGCTCGCGTATCTGCTGCAGCGGGAGGGCTTCGAGGTCGAGATCGCCGACGAAGGCGAGAAGGCGCTGCGCATCTTCCAGGAGCGCGGGGCCGACGTCATCCTGCTCGACCTCATGCTGCCGGGCATCCCCGGCACCGAGGTCTGCCGCCAGGTGCGGACGACGTCGCAGGTGCCGATCGTGATGCTCACGGCGAAGGACAGCGAGGTGGACATCGTCGTGGGCCTCGAGCTCGGCGCCGACGACTACGTCACGAAGCCGTACTCGTCGCGCGAGCTGCTCGCGCGCATGCGGGCCGTGCTGCGCCGTTCGGCCGTGCCCGAGGAGGACCTCGACGAGCATGTGCTCGAGGGCGGCCGCGTGACGCTCGACATCGACCGGCACACGGTCGCGGTCGACGGCGAGCAGATCAACATGCCGCTGAAGGAGTTCGAGCTGCTTGAGCTGCTCATGCGGAACACGGGCCGCGTGCTCACGCGCGGCCAGCTCATCGACCGCGTGTGGGGATCCGACTACTTCGGCGACACGAAGACGCTCGACGTGCACATCAAGCGGATCCGCTCGCGGATCGAGGAGACCCCGTCGAAGCCGACCATGCTCGTGACCGTGCGCGGCCTGGGCTACCGCTTCGAGGGCTGAACGACCGAGACGAAGAAGGCCCTGGGCAGCTGCCCAGGGCCTTCTTCGTACGTTCCGGAG
>JAJUIM010000366.1 GCA_029267645.1 Microbacterium sp. | reverse complement strand
TCATCGCGCACCCGCGCGGCGAGCGCGTCGTCGAGGGCGTGTTCCACCTGCGCGCCCGCAGCGACGGCAACTGGGAGGGCTACGACACGATCGCGGCGAGCGGCCCCCACGCCTGCTACCTGCACTGGACACGCAACGACGGCGCCGTCGTGCCGGGCGATCTCATGCTCGTCGACGCGGGCGTCGAGCTCGACAGCCTCTATACGGCCGACATCACGCGCACGATCCCCGTGAGCGGCACCTTCACGCCGATCCAGCGCAAGATCTACGAAGCCGTGCGCGAGGCCGCCGACGCCGCCTTCGCGGCCGCGAAGCCCGGCATGCGCTTCCGCGAGCTGCACGACACCGCCATGCGGGTCATCGCCGAGCGCACGGCCGAGTGGGGCCTGCTACCCGTGACGGCCGAGGAGGCCCTCGCGCCCGAGACCGGCGGCCACCAGCGCCGGTACATGGTGCACGGCACGAGCCACCACCTCGGCCTCGACGTGCACGACTGCGCGCAGGCCCGCCGCGAGATGTACTACGACGGCGAGGTGCTGCCGGGCATGGTGTTCACGATCGAGCCCGGCCTGTACTTCCAGATCGACGACGAGACGGTGCCGGCCGAGTACCGCGGCATCGGCGTGCGCATCGAGGACGACATCCTCATGACGGCCGACGGCCCCGTCAACCTGTCGGCCGCGATCCCGCGCACCGCCGACGAGATCGAGGCCTGGGTCGCTCAGTCGCGCGGCTGACGGTCTTCGCTCGAGGGCTCGGTCGGCGCTGCGGCGTCGGCCGGGCCCTCGTCCGTCTGCTCGGGGCGCTGTGCCGGATCCTGCGGCGCCGCGGGCTGCTCGGGCGCAGCGGGCTCCTGCGGAGCGACCGGCTGCGGCGCGCGCGGCTCGGGCGCGCGCTGCGCGTCGTCGATCCGGATCCCGTACCGCGGCGGCTCATTCGACGGCGGCTGCGCGACCTGGGTGCGCGGCTTCGTCGTGCCGAGCAGCCGGCGGGCCGCCGTGACGTGTGCGTGCGACACGGCCACCTCGTAGTGATCGGCCGTCACGGCCATGACGCTCGCGAAGTCGCGGCGGCGGCGCACGATCGAGTAGCTGAGGAGGCGGAAGGCCATGCCGACGCCCACGCCGATCAGCAGGATCCCGCCGATCATCGCCATGTCGATCTGGGGCATCCAGATGATCGTGAATGCGGCGAACAGCAGGCCGAGCATGACGCCGTTGAGCGCGCCCTGCCAGGCCGCCTGCGCCCAGCCGAGCTTGCCCGTGATCTTCTCGACAGACCGCAGGGCGTTGCCGACGATCGCGATGTCGCGCGCCGGGATGTTCTCCGCGATGAGCCGCGACACCGCCTTCTGCGCACCCTCATACGTCGTGTAGGTCGCGACGGTCTCGCCGACCTCGGGGGTCGGGCCTGCGGCGTTCAGCATGCTCATGCCCCGATTGTCCCACGCGCCCCGCACCCGTTTCATTGCACCCGCTATGCGCTCGCTGTGAGCGTCGCGGCCCGCGACGCGCGGCCGCTGCGAGCCCTGCGGAGGCTACGCTGGTGGGGTGAGCACGCAGAGGGTCTTCGTAGGTCGCCTGGCCGGTTGCCCCGTCTTCGATCCGGCGGGAGACCGGCTCGGGAAGGTGCGCGATGTCGTCATCGTGTACCGAAGTTCCGGCGCGCCCCGGGTGATCGGCCTCGTGCTCGAGATCCCCGGCCGGCGCCAGGTGTTCGTCTCGATCGGCCGCGTCACCTCGATCGCCCAGAGGCAGATCATCACGACGGGCCTCATCAACGTGCGCCGGTTCCAGCCCCGTGCCGACGAGAGCCGCATCATGGCCGAGGTCATCGGGCGCCGCGTCGACCTGCGCGACGGGTCGGGATCGGCCACGATCGAGGACGTCGCGATCGAGCCCAACCGCATCGGCGAATGGGCGATCAGCCAGCTGTTCCTCCGGCGCCCCCGCACGGGCGCGTCGCCCTTCTCGAAGGGGCCCACGACGTTCGCGACGTGGGCCGAGGTGACCGAGCAGCGCACGCCGGGCGAGGCGCAGTCGGCCGAGCACCTCGCGCAGAGCTACGCCGAGCTGCGCCCCGCCGACCTCGCCAACGCGCTGCTCGACCTGCCGCAGGAGCGCATGCTCGAGGTCGTCTCCGAGCTGAGCGACGAGCGCCTCGCCGACGCGCTCGAGGAGATGCCCGAGGACGAGCAGGTCGCGATCCTCGAGCGCATCGGCGACGAGCGCGCTGCCGACGTGCTCGACGAGATGGATCCCGACGACGCGGCCGACGTGCTCGCGGAGCTGAGCGACGAGCGCAGCGAGG
>JAJUIM010000351.1 GCA_029267645.1 Microbacterium sp. | reverse complement strand
CGCCGTGCTCCTCGATGCCGCGCCGCACGCCCTGCGCGATCGCGGCCTTCGCGAACGCGCGGCGCAGCATGAACGGATCGCTGCGCAGCTCGCGCGCCCAGGCCACGATCACGAGCAGCACGATCACGGCGAACGGCAGCGACGTGACGACCATGATCGACTGCAGCCCCGACAGCGCGTTCTCCCCTCCCGCGAGCAGCAGCGCCATCGCTGCAGCTCCGAGCAGGACGCCCCACAGGATCGTGATGGCCGTCGTCGGCTCAGGCCGCCCGCGCTGGCTCATGGATCCCATCACGATGGCCGCGGAGTCGGCCGACGTGATGAAGAACAGCACGATCGACACCATCGCCGCGATCGACAGCGCGCCCGCGATCGGCACCTCGACGCCGCCGATCACGAGGTTCTGCTGCATGATGTCGAACACCGCGAACAGCACGCCCTCGTTGCCGCTCTCGGCGCGCACATCCGACAGGGCGCCGCCCGCCTGCTCGTCGTAGAGCATCGCCGTGCCGCCCATGATCCCGAACCACAGCACGCACACGACCGACGGCACGATGATCACGACCGTCACGAACTCGCGCAGCGTGCGCCCGCGCGAGATCTTCGCGATGAACATGCCGACGAAGGGCGTCCACGAGATCCACCAGGCCCAGTAGTAGTTGGTCCACGTGCCAGCGAAGGCGGCGGCCTCCTCGCCCTGCCCCGGGTTGCGCGCGAGCATGACGCCCAGGTCGGAGAAGAAGGTCGTGAGGCTCGCCGGCACCGTGTTGAGGAGGAACAGGGTCGGGCCGCCGATGAAGATGATGAGGCCGACGATCCCCGCGAGCGCCATGTTGATGTTCGACAGCAGGCGGATCCCCCGTTTGATGCCCGACACCGCCGACACGACGAAGGCGGCGGTCAGGACCGTGATGATCGCGATCAGCCCGCCGTTGCCGATCGGTCCGATGCCCGACACGACCTCGACGCCCGCCGCGACCTGCAGCGCCCCCATGCCGAGCGTGACGGCGGTGCCGAACAGCGTGACGATGATCGCGAAGATGTCGACGATCGACCCGATCCAGCCCTCCGTGCGCTCCTTGAAGATCGGGTAGAGGATCGCCGAGATGAGCGGCGCCCTCCCTCGCCGGTAGGCCGCGTAGGCGATTGCGCCGCCGACGAGCGCGTAGAACGCCCACGCGAACGGCCCCCAGTGGAGGATCGACTGCGCGAGCGCCGCGAGCATCGCGTCGCGCGATCCCGCCTCGGCGTCGATGCCGTAGGGCACGTCGGCGAAGTAGACGAGGGGCTCGCTCGGCCCCCAGAACAGCAGGCCGATGCCCATGCCCGCCGAGAACAGCATCGCAATCCACGCGGGCGTCGAGAACTCGGGCTTCTCGTCGTCCGCGCCGAGCCGCACGCCGCCCGTGCGGCCGTACCCGACGACGACCATGAACACGAGGCAGGCGATCGCGAGCAGCGAGAACAGCCAGCCGAAGTTGTCGGTCGTCCATGCGAGCGCCGTCGATCCGGCGGCCGCGATGCCCTCAGGGCTCGCGAATCCCCAGATCACCACGCCCAGCACGGCGAGCGCCGCCGCGCCCAGCACGATCCAGTTCGTGCGGAACTGCCGCGGGGTGTCCTCGACGCCGATGCCGGGGATGAGGGCGGGGTGGGTGACCTCGCGCACGATCGTCTTCACGGGCGTGCGCTTCGAGGCGCTTTCTGTGTGCTCTTGTTCCGTCATGGCTCTTCCGGTGTCGCATCGGGCATTCTCGGACGATTGCGCGCAACGGTAGCGGGTGCCGGCGCTCCTTCCGGCGACATCCGCGGAGCGCCCCCGGATGCGCGCACTGCGGCGCACCGGTCGTCGGCGCGCCTGAACGGCCGGTAACGTGGATCCGACCGGCATGCGCGTTCGGTCGCCTCACCCCCGACAACGAAGGATCCGCATGTTCGGTTGGACTCTGCACGGAAACGGCCGCGACGTCGCGCCCGGAGCGGTCGTCGCCCCCGGCGAGCGCCTGACCTGGCCCGCGACGATCGCGATGGGCGTGCAGCACGTCGTCGCGATGTTCGGCGCGACGTTCCTCGTGCCGACGCTCACGGGCTTCCCCGTGCCGACGACGCTGCTCTTCTCGGGCATCGGCACGATCCTCTTCCTCATCGTCACGGGCAACCGCATGCCGAGCTACCTCGGCAGCTCGTTCGCGTTCATCGCGCCCATCACGGCCGCGACGGCCACGGGCGCGATCGGATCCGCGCTCGCGGGCGTCGTCGCGGTCGGCGTGCTGCTCGCGATCGTCGGCATCGTCGTGCAGGTCGCGGGCGTGAAGTGGGTCGACGCGCTCATGCCGCCCGTCGTGGCCGGGGCGATCGTCGCGCTCATCGGCTTCAACCTCGCGCCGACCGCGTGGAGCAACTTCGCGG
>JAJUIM010000307.1 GCA_029267645.1 Microbacterium sp. | reverse complement strand
CGCGCGGGACGGCGCCGCCGCGGCAGGCGGCGCGCAATCGGCATCGCGGCCCTTTCCGTCCTGCTCGTCGCGCTCATCGTGGCGATGCTCATGCTGGGCCGCACCATCTATCCCCTGGGCGACGTCGTCGCGGTCCTCGCGAGCCAGGACGTGCCTGGCGCCTCCTTCACGGTCGGCACGCTCCGCGTCCCGCGCGTCGTGGCCGGCGTGCTCGCCGGCATCGCGTTCGGCATCGCGGGCACGACGTTCCAGACCATGCTGCGCAATCCGCTCGCGAGCCCCGACGTCATCGGGATCACCTCGGGCGCGAGCGCGGCCGCGGTCTTCGCGCTCGTGGTCCTGCAGGCCTCCTCGGGCGTCACGACGCTGCTCGCCCTCGTCATCGGCGTCGCGACGGCCGCGGCGATCGCGCTCGCCGCGCGCGGCGGCGACTCGGGCGGCGGCCGGCTGATCCTCATCGGCATCGGCATCGGCGCGATGCTCGACGCGGTCGTCTCGTTCCTCATCCAGCGCGCCTCGGAGTGGGACGTCGCGGCCGCCATGCGGTGGCTCACCGGCAGCCTCAACGGCGCGCGAACGGACGACCTGCCCCCGCTCGCGATCGCGGTCGTCATCCTCGCGCCGCTCGTGCTCGTGCTCTCGCGCGACCTGCGGGCGCTCGAGCTCGGCGAGGCGTCGGCGACGGCGCTCGGCGTGCGCACGGGCCGCGCCAGGCTCCTGCTCATCGTGGCCGCCGTCGCACTCGCGTGCTTCGCCACGGCGACGACGGGCCCCATCGCCTTCGTCGCGTTCCTCGCGGGCCCCATCGCGGCGCGCATCGTCGGCTCGGGATCCTCGCTCGTCGTGCCGGCCGCGCTCGTCGGCGCGTGCCTCGTGCTTGGCGCCGACCTCATCGGGCAGTTCGCGTTCGACACGGCGTTCCCGGTCGGCGTCATCACGGGCATCCTCGGCGCGCCCTACCTCATCGTCCTCCTCATCCGCACGAGCCGTCACGGAGGCTCCTCATGACCGACCAGCACACCCTCTCCAGCCGCGACCTCCGCGCCGGGTACGGAGGCACGACGATCGTCGACGGCGTCGACCTCACGCTGCCCGTGGGGCGCATCAGCGTGATCGTCGGCGCGAACGCGTGCGGCAAGTCGACGCTGCTCAAAACGCTCTCGCGCCTCATCCCCGCCACGTCGGGTCAGGTGCTGCTCGACGGCGAGCGGATCGACCGCCTGCCGACGAAGCAGCTCGCGCGCACGCTCGGCCTGCTGCCGCAGCAGCCGATCGCGCCCGAGGGGATCGCGGTCGCCGACCTCGTCGGGCGCGGACGCCACCCCCACCAGAAGCTCTTCCGCTCGTGGACGGCCGAGGACGACCGGGCCGTGGCCGATGCGCTCGAGACGACGGGCGTGAGCGAGCTAGCCGACCGCGCCGTCGACGAGCTCTCGGGCGGCCAGCGGCAGCGCGTCTGGATCGCGATGGCGCTCGCGCAGGAGACCGACGTGCTGCTGCTCGACGAGCCGACGACGTTCCTCGACCTCGCCCACCAGGTCGAGGTGCTCGACCTGCTGACCGACCTCAACCGCTCGCGCGGCACGACGATCGCCATGGTGCTCCACGACATCAACCTCGCAGCGCGCTACGCCGACCACCTGTTCGCGATGCGCGCGGGCAGGCTCGTCGCGACGGGCGCGCCCCGCGACGTCGTCACGGCCGACCTCGTGCGCGAGGTCTTCGGGCTCGAGTCCGACGTCATCCCCGACCCCGTGTCGGGATCCCCCCTCATCCTTCCCCGCGGGCGGCATCACACGACCGCCGTCCGCGAGCCCGCCGACCACTCAGGAGCCCGCGCATGACCACCGCAGTCGCCGTCGACACGAGCCCGCACCGCTTCTTCCGCATGCGCGTGGCGCGCGTGCAGGACCTCACGCCGAGCTTCCGCCGCTTCACGTTCACGAGCGACGACGCGCACGAGTTCGGCGACCCGGGCTACGACCAGCGCCTGAAGATCGTCTTCCCCTCGGAGCGCACGCCGCTCGACGCGATGCCGACGGGCCCGTCATGGTACGACGAGTGGCGCGCGCTTCCCGAGGAGGAGCGCGTGCCGTTCCGCACCTACACGACGCGCGCCGTGCGGCCCGGCGAGGTCGACATCGACATGGTGGCGCACGCGGTCGACGGCCCCGCATCGGCCTGGATCGACGGCGCCGGCATCGGCGACGAGGTGCTCATCTGGGCACCGACGATCCATCGCGAGGGTGTGAGCCTCGGCATCGACTTCGTGCCGCCTGCGCAGACCGACGAGTACCTGCTCGTGGGCGACGAGACCGCCGCGCCGGCGATCGCCGTCATCCTCGAGCAGCTGCCGCGCGAGGCGACGGGCGTCGTCGTGCTCGAGGTGCCCAACGAGCGCGATGTCGCCTACCTCCCGCCGCACCCGGGCTTCCGCGTCGTCGCGGCGGGTCGCGGCGGAGGCGAGCGCCACGCGCACCTCGAGCGCGCCGTGCGCGAACACGCGCACGCGCTGTGCCCGGACGGCCGCGGATCCGATGTCGACGAGATCGACATCGATCGCGACATCCTCTGGGAGGTGCCGCGCACGGCGAAGGGCGGCGCGGCCCTCAAGCGCGCCCCGCTCTACGCGTGGATCGCGGGCGAGGCGTCGGTCGTGAAGTCGCTCAGGCGGCACCTCGTGCGCGACGTCGGCGTCGACCGCCGCGCCGTCGCCTTCATGGGGTACTGGCGCCT
>JAJUIM010000031.1 GCA_029267645.1 Microbacterium sp. | reverse complement strand
CGCCGTGCTCGATGCGGGACGCGTGCAGCAGATCGGCGCGCCCGAGGAGCTGCTGCAGGCGCCCGGCAGCCCCTTCGTCGCGCGGTTCCTGCAGGACGCGACGATCGTCGACGGCGCCGTGCGCGCGGGCACCTTCCGTGCTGAGGGGCATCCGCTGACGGCGCCGTGCGGCCCGATGTCCGACGGCGCGGCGCGGCTCGCCGTCACGCCCGACGCCGTGCGCGTCACGCCGGACGCGGAGGGCGACGCGAGCGTGCGATCCGCGCTGTTCGCGCCCGGCGGCAGCGACCTCGTGATCGACTGGGCCGGCATCGCCATGCGCGCGCGTTCGGCAGAGCGGCATCGCGTGGGGGATCGCGTGCGCGTGCGCGTCGAGGGCGCCCGCGTGTTCGCGGGGGCCGCCGCGTGACGCTCGCGCTCGTGCGACACGGCCGCACCGAGTGGAACCGGCGCCGCCTCATGCAGGGCAGGTCCGAGATCCCCCTCGACGCGTACGGCCGAGACCAGGCCGACGCCGCCGGCCGCGCGCTCGGCGTCGCGGTGTGGGACCGGATCGTCGCCTCGCCGCTCGCCCGCGCCCGCGAGACCGCGGCGATCGTCGCGGCGCACCTGGGCGGCCTCGAGGTCGAGCTCGATGCGCGGCTCACGGAGCGCGACTACGGCGCGGCCGAGGGGATCCCCGTCGCGGAGGCGCACGAGCGCTGGCCGGGGCAGGACTACCCGGGCGCGGAGGCGCTCGCCGACGCCGCCGCGCGAGGCGGGGCCGCGATGCGCGACCTCGTCGAGCGCGGCGGCAGCTCGGTCGTCGTCGGCCACGGCACGACGCTGCGCGCGAGCATCTCCTCCCTCACGGGGGAGGAGTGCCCGCGCATCCTCAACGGCGAGATCGTGCTGCTCGAGCAAGCGGGCGGCGGGTTCCGCGCCCGCCGCCTCGCCTGAGTCAGCCGGCGAACGCCCGGGCGACCGCCTCGTTCGCGATCTCGCCCGCGCGCACATTGAGCCCCTTCGCGAGGGCGGGATCGGCGCTCGCCGCCTCGTCCCAGCCCAGGTCGGCGATGCGCGCGACGTACGGCAGGGTCACGTTCGTGAGGGCGTGCGTCGACGTCGCGGGTACGGCGCCCGGCATGTTGGCGACGCAGTAGAACAGGGTGTCGTGCACGCCGAACGTGGGGTCGTCGTGCGTCGTCGGGTGCGATCCCTCGAAGCAGCCGCCCTGGTCGATCGCGATGTCGACGAGCACCGAGCCGGGCTTCATCGTGCGCACCATGTCGTCGGTCACGAGCTTGGGCGCCGCGGCGCCCGGGATGAGCACGGATCCGATCACGAGGTCGGCGTCGGCGAGCGACTCCGCGATCGCGTACCTCGTCGAGTGGCGCGTGATGAGCCCGTTGCCGTAGCGCGCCTCGAGCTCGGTGAGCCGCGGGATGTCGACGTCGATGACGGTCACGCGCGCGCCCAGGCCGAGCGCGTTCGCGGCCGCGTTCTCGCCCGCCACGCCGCCGCCGATGACGACGACGTTTGCGCGCGGAACCCCGGGGATCCCGCCGAGGAGCGCACCGCGGCCGCCGTGCGGGCGCATGAGGTGGTACGAGCCGACGACGATCGACAGGCGGCCCGCGACCTCGCTCATGGGCGTGAGCAGCGGCAGGGAGCGGTCGTCGCGCTGCACCGTCTCGTAGGCGACCGCGGTCGTGCCCGCGTCGAGCAGGGCCTGCGTCAGCGGCTGGTCGGCGGCCAGGTGCAGGTAAGCGAAGACCGTGAGGTCGGGCCGGAGGTGGCGGTACTCGCTCGCCACGGGCTCCTTGACCTTGACGAGCAGCTCTGCTGCCGCCCACGTCTCCTCCGCCGTGTCGAGGATCGTCGCGCCGGCGGCGGCGAACTCCTCGTCGGCGATGCGGGATCCCTCGCCCGCGCCCGCCTGCACGAACAGGGTGTGTCCGCGATGCGTGAGCGCGTCCACGCCGGCCGGGGTGATGGCGACGCGGTTCTCGTTGTTCTTGACCTCGGTGGGGATGGCGATCCTCATCGATGACCTCCTTGTCATGCTCCCGTGCGGCACGGTCACGTCGTCGTGCGGCCGAAGCGGGCTCTCGGATCCAGCATGGCATCGGACGCTTACGATCGGCTCATGGGATCGGCGGGGAAGCACGGCGGGAAGACGAAGCGCCCCGTGACCGCGGACGCGGAGGAAGACAAGAAGGGCAAGAAGCGGAAGAAGGCCGAGAAGGCCGCCCGCAAGCACAAGAAAGCCGACAAGAAGGGCCCGAAGAAGAAGTGCTGTGCGTCGAAGCCGCGCTGCACTCGGTGCCCGATCCGCATGCTTGCGGAGGGACGCCTCGACCCCGCCGTCGCGCGCGAGCTCTTCCGCACCGAGCGCAACCGCGCGCAGGCGAAGAAGGCCGGCGTTCGCGTGCCCGCGGAAACGGGCTGAGAGCGAGCGGCGCCCTCAGCCCGTGAGGCTCACGCGGATTCCGCGGGAGCCTCGCCGCCCTCGACCATCCAGGTGACGCCGAACGGGTCGACGACCTGGCCGAACCACGATCCCCACGGCGAAGGCTCGAACGGCAGCACGACCGATCCGCCGTTGTGCAGGCCGTGGAAGAACTGCTCGAGCTCGTCCTTTTCGTCGCCGTAGACGCAGATCTCGACCTTCGACTTGCCCGTGCGGTCTTCCGGGCCGTCGGCGGCCATGATCGTGATGCCGTTGTCGAGCTCGACCTGGCCGTGCATGACCCAGTCGGGGTCGCCCTGCATGCCCTCGATCGGCATGTCGCGGTAGCGCGAGAGCTCGACCGTGCCGCCGAAGACGTCCTTGTAGAACTCGAGTGCGTCGGCCGCCTGGCCGTTCAGCATGATGTACGGCGCCTGCTTGAATCCCATCATCCACTCCCAACCGGCCGGGGCCCAGCGCCCTGGTCCGAGGGGATCATCACACGCACCTCAGACATTCGGAAGAGGGGTGGGGGGTCATCCTGCCTGCGAGACGAGCGCCGGGTCGTCGTCGGTCGCCTTGCGCATGCGACCGATCCAGAAGATTCCGATGGCGCAGGCGATCGTGCTCGTGACGGCCATGAAGTAGAACACGATCGACGGTCCGAGGGTGATCAGCGATGGTGTGAACACCCCGACGGCCGCCGCCACGAAGCGCGCGAATGCGATCGTGAAGGACTGCGCCGTTGCGCGGATCTGCGTGGGGAAGAGCTCCTGCGACCACACCTTGTACATTGGCTCCCCAGCAACCGCTCCGGCGATGGAGTACAGCACTCCGAAAAGGACGAGAGTGGCGACCGTGATGCCGCTGATTGCGGGAATGAGGAACGCGATGAGCGCGAGAATCGACATCGCGACGAACCACACCATCCGGCGCGGACCGTCCACGACGCGCATGAGCAGCAGCAATGATGCGGCGCTCACGAATGTCACGAGCGTGTTGATGAGCGAGGCCTGCGAAACGCTGGCTCCGGCGACCTCCACGTACAGCAGGCTGCCGAACTGCCCGTTCGTATTGGCGGCGATGTTGGCGAGCGCGTAGAACAGCGCGGTCGCGGTCATCGCGCCGAGGTAGCGCGGCTGGAGCATGAGCTTCAGTGAGCCGATGCCCTTGGGTGTGTCTGGGCTGACGGTCAGGAGATTGCGGCTGTTGATCCACGCTTGCGATTCCGGCAGCCTCATACGAAGCACGAGCACGACGACGGCGATCACCGCGAGGTGGCCGTAGAGGATCCGCGCGCCTGTGAGACCCATGTCGCCGACGACGGAGCCGAGGAAGCCGACGACGATCACACCGCCCATCCAGAGGATGTGCGTGAAGGAGACCATCTTGCCGCGGTTCGCGTCTGTCGCGGCCTCTGCGATCATCGACAGCGAGACCGGCAGGTCGGCGCCCGCGGCGAAGCCGAGGAGCAGCAGGCCCGGGTACAGCCATGCCGTACTCGGGGCGAGGATCATGAACACGGTGCCGATGACGAACATCGTGAGCGTCGTGAGGAACACCGGCTTGCGTCCGAACCGATCACCCGCGGGGCCGCCGATGAGAGCGCCCACTCCGATCGCGATCGTGAGCAGCGCCGAGAGGATCCCGTACTGGAGATCGTCGATGCCGAAGCTCTGACGGAAGATGACGAGCGCGGTGCCCGTCGTGACGATGGCGCCCGCATCGAGATACGAGACCATGCCGGACAGCACGGCGACGTACCAGGGGTTGGGCGTGCCGGCAGACGTGCGAGACATCCGTTCTCCTTCGAACGTGAAAGGGAGGGTCAGGGAATGAAGATGTGTGTGCCGGAGCCGGCCTCAACGGGGTCGGTGCCGGGCAGGTCGATGAGCGCCGAGGTGTTCGGCGGCACGACGACCGTGGCCTCGAGCGGACTCTCGGGCCCGCGCGAAGGATCGATCGCCCGCCACTCGACGCGGAACGTTCCGTACAGTGACTCGTAGGCTGCGCGCGCGGCGTCGGTGAGGCCGGCGCGCGGCCGCACCAGGACGCGCCGGTAGCCGGGATCCAGCGGCGCGATGCCGCCGACGTCACGGTGCATCCAATCGGCGACGGCGCCGAGCGCATAGTGATTGAAGCTCGTCATCTCTCCCGGATTGATCGAACCGTCGGGCAGCATCGAGTCCCACCGCTCCCAAACGGTTGTCGCGCCCTGCGAGACGGGGTAGAGCCAGCTGGGCAGCTCGTCGGTCTGCAGCATGCGCTGCGCAGTCGCCCGGTGGCCAGTGGCGGTCAGCGCGTCGCTCACGATGGGCGTGCCGACGAAGCCGGTTCCGATCCGGTGGCGTCCTTCCCGCACGATCTCAGCGAGACGGTCTCCCGCATGTTGTACGAGGTGGGCGGGCAGGAGGTCGAACACGATCGCGATGGCGTAGGCGGTCTGGCTGTCGGAGGCCAAGCGGCCGTCCGCGGCCATGTATGTGCGCTGGAACGCGTCGCGTGCTCGTCGCGCGAGCGTCGTGTACCGGGCGATGTCCGCTGGTTTGTCGAGGATCCGTGCGGCTTCCGCCGTGAGAGCAGCGGATCGCGCGAAGTAGGCGGTCGCCACCAGGTGCGGGTCCGTCTGCGCCTCGAAAGGGCGGTCCGGCGGCGCGGTTGGGTCGAGCCAGTCGGCAAGCTGCATCCCCGAGTCCCACAGGCCCTCGGGCGCCTCCCGATCGATGACGTCGACCCAGCTTGTCATGCTCGCATACTGCGCCTCGAGGACTCGGCGGTCGCGAAAACGCCGCCACAGCGTCATGGGAACGACCGTCGCGGCGTCACTCCATGCAGCCATGGGCTGCGGCGGGAACAGGTCCTGGTCGATGAGCGGCGAGAAGAGGGGGCCCACGCCGTCGAGACGGGCCTGGTCAGCGGCGAAGTCGCCGAGCCACGAGGCGAGGAATGCGTCGACGTCGTAGAGGAAGGACGCGGTCGGTGCGAAGACCTGGATGTCGCCCGTCCACCCAAGACGCTCGTCGCGCTGCGGGCAGTCGGTCGGCAGCGACACGAAGTTGCCTCGCGTTCCCCAGACGACGTTCTCGTGCAGCCGATCGAGCGCGGCGATGCCTGTTTCGAGGAAGCCGGTGCGCGGGAGATCGGTGTGGATCACCTCAGCGACCGCGTGCACGCTCTCTGGGGGCACGCCCTCGACCTGGGCGTAGCGGAAGCCATGGAAGGTGAATCGTGGGGCCCACTGCTCCTCGCCCGTGCCCGCCAGGATCAAGCGATCAGTCGCCTCAGCAAACCGCAGTGGGCGCGTGCCGAGGGCGCCGTTCTCGAGCACTTCCGCGTGGCGCAGCACGACCTCGGTGCCCTCAGGCCCCGAGAGCGTGATCCGCAGGCGCCCGACGAGGTTCTGACCGAAGTCGAGGATCGCCTCGCCGTGCGGACCCGTGAGCACACGTTCGACGGCGCGCGTCTCTGTCACGCGGACGGGCGGGAGCTCTGCGGGGCGCAGGCGAGCAGGATCAGCTTCGATGGTCAATGCGGGCGCGGCACCGGGGAGGGATCCCTCGACGGTCAGGCCAGGATCGGTGAGCCGTGCGTCGTGCCGCTCGCCCTGGTAGATGCTCGCGAAGGTCGTGGCATCGACCGTGGTGCTCTGCCAGGCCTCGTCCGTCACGATCGTCTCGACGTGGCCGTCCGCGTACTCGACGCGCAACTGCGCGGACAGGGCGCGACGACCGTGCCACGTCCGACGGAAGTCGCCGTCAAACCCGAAGTGCTCCGCGAACCAGCCGGGTGCGACGCGGGCGCCCAAGGCGTGGCGACCAGGGGTAAGCGCACGCGTCACGTCGACGGTGCGGAAGAGGAGCCGGTCTTCGTACGCCGTCCAACCAGGTGCGAGCAGATCGTCCGACACGGATACGTCGTCAACGAGTACGTCGACGATGCCGTGTGCGGTGTACGACAGCAGCGCTCGCGCGACGTCGCCGTCGATGGCGAGATCGCGCCGGAAGCGGGTCACTCCGCGATCGGCGTCATCGGCCGAGAGATCCGAGCGCACGTCGCTCGCGCTCGCACCGTGCTCGACCGAGGCATCTGGTGACGGGGCGTCCGAGCGGTCAGCCGGACTTGCGATGAACGCCGCGTGCCAATCGGAGGCGCCGAGGGGGCCGGCCTCGACCGGGATCCACGCGCTCGGTGCGCTGCGCACTCCATCCTCGCCCGTCACGGTCACTCGCACGTGCACGACCTCGTAGGCGCGCAGGGGCGGGAAGGGCCAGGCGACGCCCACGCTTTCGTCGCTGTCGTGCGCGAACCGGAGCACCTCGCCTTGCTGCGATCGTGCTTCGAGCACTGCCGACGCCTGGCGCCACGCGTCGGGGGCAGGCGAGACGCGCCACGTGAGATCGGGTACGGCGGTGGCGGAGAACCGCGGCGCGCCGCGACGCCCGGCGCGGACCTCGGCAATGACCGGCTCTCGCTGCGACATTGAAGCACTTCCCTCGTTAGAACGTTTCAAAAGCCAAAGGAAGCGTACACCAAAACCGAGTGCACCATCGGGATTTGCGGTCGTGCACTATCGTGAGGCGCATGCCACAGCTGTCGACGCGAGGACGTCGCGGGCCGTACGCGAAGTCGGCTGAGCGTCGATCCGCCATCATCGACGCCGGCATGCGCGTGTTCTCGACGCGCGGGTATCGCGCGGGGTCTGTGCAGAACATCGCTGCCGAGGCGGGCATCTCACTCAGCGGGCTGCTGCACCATTTCCCCTCAAAGGAGGAGCTCCTGGCCGAGATCCTCGCTTACCGCGACGAGGAAGCAGAGACGTACGTCGGCAGCGGTGACGATGTGCGTGCGGAATCGCTCGCGGGTCTCATCGAGCTCGTGGCGCACAATCAGCGAGTGCCGGGCCTCGTCGAGCTCTTCTGCGTGCTGTCGGCCGAGGCGACTGATCCGGAGCATCCAGCGCACGATTTCGTGGTGGAGAGATTCGCTCGGGTGCGCACGGCGATCGCCGCAGCCTTCCGAGATGCTGAGGTGCGCGGGCTGCTCGCCGATGGCGTGGACCCAGACGGCGCCGCCCGTGAGGCTGTTGCCGTCATGGACGGACTGCAGCTGCAGTGGATCCTCGAGGGCCGCACTTTCGACATGGCCGCGCGGCTGAGGTCGCATCTCGCGCGCACGGTGCGAATCTCCCAGCTGGACCGCTGACCCCCAAACGAAAGGACACCAAACTTCAGGTCGGACACCAAGCTTGGTGTCCGACCTGAAGTTTGGTGTCCTCGCGGCGGCAGGAAACGGCCGGATCCGGCCGGAACAGCCAGCAGGAGCCGGCCGGATCCGCCCGGTCTCAGTCGGTGCCGGTGTCGAAGGCGGCGGACTCGCCGGCGCGGTCGAGGTCGACCGTCTCCTCGCCGCCGCCCTTCGTGATCTGGACGGCCTCGCCCTGCTCGAGCTGGCCGATGAGCTCGCCCGTCGTGCCGCCGATGAGGCCGCGCGAGACGTAGCCCTCGAGGCGGGCGCGGCTGTCGGCGATGTCGAGGTTGCGCATCGTGAGCTGGCCGATGCGGTCACCGGGGCCGAAGGCGGCGTCGCCGACGCGCTCCATCGAGAGCTTCTCGCCCGCGTACGACAGGGCGGGGCCCGTCGTGTCGAGGATCGTGTAGTCCTCGCCGCGGCGCAGGCGGATCGCGACGGTGCCGGTGATCTCGGATCCGACCCACTTCTG
Organism: Microbacterium sp.; assembly: GCA_029267645.1. GTDB lineage: Bacteria > Actinomycetota > Actinomycetes > Actinomycetales > Microbacteriaceae > Microbacterium. The sequence continues at coordinate 3,823 of JAJUIM010000031.1, read as the reverse complement.
GATCGACTCGCGCAGCATGAGCGACTGCGGCTCGAGCCAGCGGCCCTCGTACATGAGGCGGCCGAGGCGGCGGCCCTGCTCGTGGTAGGTCGCGAGGGTGTCCTCGTTCACGATCGCGGCGACGAGGCGCTCGTAGGCGATGAACAGCAGCGCCATGCCCGGGGCCTCGTAGATGCCGCGGCTCTTGGCCTCGATGATGCGGTTCTCGATCTGGTCGCTCATGCCGAGCCCGTGGCGGCCGCCGATCTCGTTGGCCTTCATGACGAGCTGCACGGCGTCGCCGAACTCCTGGCCGTTGATCGCGACGGGGCGGCCCTGCTCGAACGTGACCGTGACGTCCTCGGTCGCGATCTCGACAGAAGGATCCCAGAACTTCACGCCCATGATCGGCTCGACGGTCTCGAGCGACACGTCGAGGTTCTCGAGCGTCTTCGCCTCGTGCGTCGCGCCCCAGATGTTGGCGTCGGTCGAGTAGGCCTTCTCGGCCGAGTCGCGGTAGGGGTAGCCGTGCGCGACGAGCCACTCGCTCATCTCCTGGCGGCCGCCGAGCTCCGAGACGAACTTCGCGTCGAGCCAGGGCTTGTAGATGCGCAGGCGGGGGTTCGCGAGCAGACCGTAGCGGTAGAACCGCTCGATGTCGTTGCCCTTGTAGGTCGAGCCGTCGCCCCAGATGTCGACGCCGTCCTCGCGCATGGCGCGGACAAGCAGCGTGCCCGTGACGGCGCGGCCGATCGGGGTCGTGTTGAAGTAGGTGCGGCCGGCCGAGCGGATGTGGAAGGCGCCCGTCGCGAGGGCGGCGAGGCCCTCCTCGACCATCATGGGCTTGCAGTCGATCAGGCGCGACTTCTCGGCGCCGTACTGCAGCGCGCGCTCGGGGATCGACGCGATGTCGTCCTCGTCGTACTGGCCGAGGTCGCCCGTGTAGGTGAAGGGAACGGCGCCTGCGTCGCGCATCCAGGCGACGGCGCAGGAGGTGTCGAGACCTCCGGAGAAGGCGATGCCGACGCGCTCGCCGACCGGGAGATTCTCAAGAACGTTCGACATGCCCTCCATCCTAAGCGGGCGCTGTGATTCCGGCGCACGGCGACCTCTCGGGCGGTATCATCTGAAGGGATCTGTGCGAAGGGGGCCCGACATGGCACGGAAGAAGCGCGGCGGCGTCGTTCTCGGCGTGCTCGGCGGCGTGCTCATCGTCGGCGGTGGGGCCCTGCTCGCGGGCGTGCTGCTCGCGCCCCAGCAGGTCGAGCAGACCTATGGCGCGATCCGCACGAGCGTCACGAAGACGGTCGACGAGGTGCAGCAAGACGTCTTCCACGAGCTGCCCACCGTCACGCTCGGCGTCGAGGGCGGCATCCCCGAGCTCGACCGCTGCGACGGCACCTTCACGGTCATGACCTCGTACGAGCGCGAGGGCGTGCCGCCCGTGGCTGCGGCGCACAACAACTGCGGCGGCGACGTGCTGCTGCCGTGGGAGGTCGGCCAGCAGATCAAGATCGAGGGCCGCGACGACGTTTACGAGGTCGTCGAGATCCGCGACCAGATCTCGAAGGTGTGGAACAGCACAGAGGAGCTCGTGGGCCTCAAGGGCGAGATCGCCCTGCAGAGCTGCTTCTACGGCGAGGACCGCATGAAGTTCATCGGCCTCGAGCCCGTGCACGACGCCTGATCCGGCATTTCCGCACGCCCTCGATAGGATGGGGTGTCCAACACCCGAATATCAGGGGGATGACCCATGCCAGGAATCGTGATCGTCGGCGCCCAGTGGGGCGATGAGGGCAAGGGCAAGGCCACTGACCTGCTCGGTGAGCGCACGGAGTGGGTCGTCAAGTTCAATGGCGGCAACAACGCGGGGCACACGGTCGTCATCGGCGACGAGAAGTACGCCCTGCACCTCCTGCCATCGGGCATCCTCTCGCCGGGTGTGACGCCCGTCATCGGAAACGGCGTCGTCGTCGACCTCGCGGTGCTGTTCGAGGAGCTCGAGGCGCTCGAGGCGCGCGGCGTCGACACGTCGCGCCTCAAGATCTCGTCGAGCGCGCACGTCATCACGCAGGCGCACCGCACGCTCGACAAGGTGCAGGAGCGCTTCCTCGGCAAGCGCCAGATCGGCACGACGGGCCGCGGCATCGGCCCGACCTACGCTGACAAGATCAGCCGCGTCGGCATCCGGATCCAGGACCTCTTCGACGAGTCGATCCTGCGCCAGAAGGTCGAGGGGGCGCTCGACCAGAAGAACCACCTGCTCGTGAAGGTGTTCAACCGCCGCGCCATCACGGCCGACGAGATCGTCGACGACCTGCTGAGCTACGTTGAGCGCGTGCGCCCCATGGTCTGCGACTCGGGCCTGCTGCTGAACCAGGCGCTCGACCGCGGCGAGGTCGTCGTGTTCGAGGGCGGCCAGGCCACGATGCTCGACATCGACCACGGCACCTACCCCTTCGTGACGTCGTCGTCCGCGACGTCGGGCGGCGCCGCGACGGGATCCGGCGTCGGCCCCAACCGACTCGACCGCATCGTCGGCATCGTCAAGGCCTACACGACGCGCGTCGGCGCGGGCCCCTTCCCGACCGAGCTGTTCGACGAGCAGGGCGACTGGCTGCGCCAGGCGGGCTTCGAGTTCGGCACGACGACGGGCCGCCCGCGCCGCGTCGGCTGGTACGACGCGCCCATCACGCGCTACGCGACCCGCATCAACGGCATCACCGACCTCGTGCTCACGAAGCTCGACACGCTCACGGGTCTCGAGCGGATCCCCGTCTGCGTCGCGTACGACGTGAACGGCGAGCGGGTCGAGGAGGTGCCGGTCAACCAGACCGACTTCCACCACGCGAAGCCGATCCTCGAGGAGTTCCCCGGCTGGAGCGAGGACATCTCGGGCTGCCGCAGGTTCGAGGATCTGCCGCAGACCGCGCAGGATTACGTGCTGACGCTCGAGCGCATGAGCGGCACGCGCATCTCGGTGATCGGCGTCGGCCCCGGCCGCGACCAGGTCATCGTGCGCCACGACCTCATCGACTGAGGCCTGCGGGGGCGCGCGTCAGCGCTCGTCTTCGCGCAGCCTGCCCAGCCAGTCGACGAGCAGGCGCGTCTCGCTCGCGCCGAGGATCCCGGGGCGCGCGGCCGCGTGCTCCGCGACCGTGCGTGCGGCCGTCTCGAGCGACGCGGCCGGATCCGCCGTCGCGCCAGTGATCGCCGCGATGACGCCTTCGCGGACCGCGGCGGACAGGGCGGGATCCGGCATGCCCGTGATGATCTGCCGCAGCGTCACGCCGATGTTGGCCACGAGGATGTGCGCGGCCGCCTGCTCGGCGGGGGCGACGAGGCGGCCGGCGGCCTCGGCCCTGCGCGTGAGGCCGCGGAGGATCTCGCTCGGCCGCTCCTGCGCGGCGGGCGAGTGGCCGGGGCGCACGGTGCCGTACATGAGCGTGTAGAAGCCGGGGTTCGCGATGCCGAATGCGACGTGGGCGTCCCACCCCGACCGGATGTCCTGGATCGGGTCGCCCGACGGCTCGTGCGCCTGCTTCTCGTCGATGTACATGTCGAAGCCGCGTTCGATGACGGCGTCGACGAGCCCCTGCTTGGATCCGAAGAAGTGGTAGAGCGTCGGGAGCGTGACCCCGGCGGCGTCGCACACGGCGCGCAGCGAGAAGTCCTCCCCGGGCGTCGAGGCGATGAGCTCTGCCGCGGCGTCGATGAGCCGCGTGCGGGTGTCGTGCTGCGCGTCGCCTGCCATACTGCTACGGTACGACTGTAACGCAGATATGACACACCATATCGTCGATAAGGCGAGGGTGTCCGATCCAGGGGGTTCCATGTCCGAGCT
>JAJUIM010000083.1 GCA_029267645.1 Microbacterium sp. | reverse complement strand
GAGGCCGATGTACCAGAGCTGGTGGCTCGAGAGCTCGACGACGAGCACGTCGAAGCCCGCGGGGTCGCGCACCGCGTCGAGGATCGGCACGCCGATGTTCCCGCACGGGGCGGCGCGCAGCCCGCCCGCGACGAGCATCGAAGCCGCCAGCCGGGTAGTCGTCGTCTTGCCGTTCGTGCCCGTGATGAAGATCCAGTCGGCGGGCGAACCGTCGTCGCGCACGACCTTGTCCCGCACGCGCCACGCAACCTCGATGTCGCCCCACAGCGGGATGCGCTGCTGCCGGACCCACTCGATGACGGGATGCGACGGAGGGAAGCCCGGCGAGGCGACGACGACCTCGGGGTCGAAGTCGACGAGCTCGGCGGGCGCGACGCCGAGCGGCGTCTCGGCCAGGCGCGCCCCGATCACGGGCAGCAGCCGCGCGTACTCCTCCGGCGCCTTCTCGGTCACGACGAGGATGTCGGCGCCGAGCTCTGCGAGCGTGTCGGCGACGGAGAAGCCGGTCGCGCCGAGCCCCAGGACCGCGACGCGCAGCCCCTTCCAGTCGGCGTGCCAGCTCGTGAGCGAGGCGATGCGGGAGGAGGCTTCGGTCATACGCGTGCGAGCCATTCGATGTAGAGCATGCCCACGCCCGTGATGGCGAACAGGCCTGCGATGATCCAGAACCGCACGACGATCGTCGACTCGTGCCAGCCGCGCAGTTCGAAGTGGTGGTGGATGGGGCTCATGAGGAACAGCCGCTTGCCGCGCGTGATCTTGAAGTACAGGCGCTGCAGGATGACGGATCCGCTCGACATGACGAACAGGCCGGCGATGAGCACGCCCAGGAGCTCCGTGCGCGTCAGGATCGCCATCGCCGTGATGACGCCGCCGATCGCCATGGATCCCACGTCGCCCATGAAGATCTTCGCCTTGGGCGCGTTCCACCAGAGGAAGCCCGCGAGGGCGCCGACGAAGGCGGCCGACACGATCGCGAGGTCGAGCGGGTCGCGCACCTGGTAGCACGCGGCGAGGTTGTCGGGCGAGGTGCCCGCCCCGACGCACGCCTGGTTGAACTGCCAGAACGCGATGATGCTGTACGCGCCGACGACGGAGATGCCCGCGCCCGCCGCGAGGCCGTCGAGGCCGTCTGTGAGGTTGACGGAGTTGCTGAACCCCGTGCCGAGCAGCGAGATCCAGGCGAGGTACAGCAGCCAGCCGAGCACGGGGCCGAGCGCCATGAACGAGAGCACGTCGATGTCGCGGATGAACGAGATGTACCCGCTGCTCGGCGTGAGGTCGTACCTGTTGGGGAAGTTGAGGGCCACGACGCCGAACGGCACCATGACGAGGATCTGCCCCACGATCTTGCGCCAGCCGCTGAGGCCGGCGTAGTGCTGCATCTTGACCTTCATGTAGTCGTCGATGAAGCCGACCGTGCCGAAGCCGAGCATGGACCACACGACGAGCCACCCCGACAGCGTCGGGGGGTTGCCGCCGGCGTACGTGCCGGCGACGTAGCCGACGACCGTGCCGGCGATGAAGATGACGCCGCCCATCGTGAGCGTGCCGCGCTTCGTCTCATGCTTGGGCGCGTTGAAGCCCTCGCCGTCCGTGCGGATGACCTGCCCCCAGCCCCACTTGCGGAACAGGCGGAAGAAGACCGGCGAGAGGATCAGTGTGAATGCGAACGAGATCGCCGCTGCTGCCAGAAGTGATCTCACGAGAACAAGTCTCCCAGACGGTCTCCGAGAAACCGCAGACCGGCTGCGTTGGACGACTTCACGAGCACGCGGTCGCCGTCGCGCAGCTCGCCACGGAGGTACTCGAAGGCCTCGTCGGCCGTCTCGAAGAACACGGCCTCGTCGCTCCAGCTGCCCTCGGCGATCGCCGAGAGATACAGCGGGCGCGCCTCGGCGCCGACGACGACGATGCGCGGGATGCGCAGGCGGACGGCGAGCAGCCCGATCTTGCTGTGCTCCTCGATGTCGTGCTCGCCGAGCTCGCTCATGGCGCCGAGCACCGCGACCATGCGCTCGTCGGGGCCCGTGATCTGCGCGAGCGTGCGCAGCGCGGCCTGCATGGCGTCGGGGCTCGCGTTGTAGGCGTCGTTGATGATGCGCACCCGGTCGGATCCCATCACCTGCATGCGCCAGCGCTCGGCGAGCTCGATGCGCTCGAGGCGCGAGACGGCGGCGTCGAGGTCGACGCCGAGCGCGATCGCGGCCGTGAGCGCCGCCATCGCGTTGCTGACGTGGTGCGCGCCCAGCACCCGCAGGTGCATCGGGATCCGCGTGCCGTCGACCTCGAGTGCACTGTCGGTGCCGGAGGCCGTCACTGCGACGTCGACCGCGCGCACGTCGGCGCTCTCGGCCGTGCCGAACCAGCGCACGTCGACGCCGCGGTCGCGTGCGGCAGGCTCCATCGCGGCGACGCGGGTGTCGTCGGCGTTGAGCACGGCGACGCCGCCCGGGCGGATCTGCTCGACGAGCTCGCGCTTCGCGACCGCGGTCTTCTCGATGCCGCCGAAGCCGCCGGCGTGCGAGAGGCCGACCATGAGCACGACGCCCACGTCGGGCGTGACGAGGCCTGCGAGCCGCTCGATCTGGCGCGGCGCGTCGGCGCCGAACTCGCACACGAGGAACTCGGTCGTCTCGGTCACGCGCAGCATCGTGAGCGGCGCGCCGACGGCGTTGTTGTACGACGCGACGGGCGCGACCGTCTCGCCCTCCTCCGACAGGATCGCGCGCAGCATGTTCTTCGTCGTCGTCTTGCCGTTGGATCCCGTGATCCCGACGATCTTCAGGCGCCCCCGCGCGCGCACGCGCGCGACGACCTCGCGAGCGAGCTCTGCGATCGCCTGCACGACGTCGTCGACGAGGATCTGCGTGATGGGCTCGTCGACGAAGCGCTCGACGAGCGCGAGCACGGCGCCCGCCTCGCGGGCGCGGCCGACGAACTCGTGGCCGTCGGTCACCTCGCCCGGCTTCGCGACGAAGACGTCGCCTTCCGCGATGTTGCGCGAGTCGGTGTCGACCGTGCCCGAGACGCGCGTCTCGAGCGTGTCGTCGCCTGCGAGTCGCACCTCGCCGCTCGTGGCGGCGGCGATCTCGGCGAGTGAGAGAGCGATCATATGCTGTGTGAATCCTTGCGCCCGAGAGCGCGTCAGTCCGTGAACTTGGGAAGGGGCTCGTAGGGCTCCTCCGACGGCGTCACGCGGTACGTCTTCAGCACCTGCGTCATCGCCTTCTGGAAGGCCGGGGCGGTGGCCGCCGACGACGTTACTCTACGAGGCTCGTCGAGGCTGACCATGACCACATACTGAGGGTCGTCGGCCGGCGCGATGCCGATGAGGCTCGTGAAGTACAGCCCCGCCTTGTAGTTGCCATTGCCGTCGGTCTTCTGGGCCGTACCCGTCTTGATCGCGAGTCGGTAGCCCGGCACCTGGATCATGTCGGACACCGCGCCCTCGTTGGCGACGTTCTCGAGGATCTCGACCGTCTGCTGCGCGGCCTCCTCGCTGATGACCCGCTCGGCGTCCGGCAGCTCGGCCTTCGTCGTCTTCCCGTCGGCGGAGGTGCAGCCGTCGACGATGTGCACGGGCTCGCGCACTCCCCCGTTCGCGAGCGTCTGGTAGGCGCTCACGACCTGCTGCATCGTCACGGTGAACGCCTGGCCGAACGTCGTGGCGTAGTGCGTCTGGTTGTCCCACGTGTCGGGATCGTGCACGACGCCCGAGGGCTCGCCCGCGAAGTCGATCGGCGTCTTCTCGCCGACGCCGAACTTCTTGAGGTACTCATACCGGGTGTCGTCGCTCACGAGCTCGCCGATCTTCGACAGCGCGACGTTCGACGAATCGATGAGCGCGCCTGCGAGCGTGTAGTTGTACGACGGGTGCGAGAAGCTGTCGCCCACGACGGCGCCGTTCGGGAACTGCTCGTGGCCCGAGGCCGTGATCTGCGTGAGCGGCGTCGCCGCGCCCTGGTCGAGCACGGTCGCGGCCGTGATGGCCTTGAACGTCGAGCCGGGCTCGAACGACCGCGTGAGGGACGGCGCGCCGAGGTACTCGCTGTCGGTCGCCTGGTAGTCGTTGGGGTCGAGCGTCGGGTAGTCGACGGCTGCCTTGATCTCGCCCGTCTCGACGTCGGCGACCATGATCGAACCGGCCTTCGCCTGCTGCGTCTCGACCTCCTCCTTGAGCATCTGGAGCAGATACCAGCTGAGGTCGGTGTCGATCGTGAGCTGCAGCGTGCCGCCGTCCTCCGCCGGCGTCTCGGTCGTCGTGCCGGGGATCCGCACGCCCGCGTCGCCCGAGCGCTGGTACTCGATCTTGCCGTCGGTCTCGGCGAGGCACGCGTTCTCGAGCATCTCGTAGCCCGCGAGCGGCTCGTCGTCCGAGCTCATGAACCCGACGAGGTTGCCCGCGACCGCGCCGTTCGGGTAGGTGCGCGACTTCTGCTGCTCGAACGACAGCATGGGCGCGTCGAGGTCGAGGAGCGCGCGGTACTGCTCGGTCGTCAGGCCCTTCTTCAGCTGGGCCCAGCGCGCGTCGGGGTTGCTCGCGACGGCGTCGGACGCGACCTTCTCGACGTCCTCGCCCGACATGCCGACGACCTCGCCGATGCGCTCCGCCAGCCGACCCCAGGTCTCGACGTACGGGTCGCCCGCGTCGTCGTACCGCTTCACGTCATCCGCGAGCGCGGGGTCGATCGCCACGTCGTAGCGCACGCTGCTGCTCGCGAGCACCTGGCCCTCGTCGTCGACGATCGAGCCGCGCACGCCCGGCAGCGTCGCCGACTCGACGTAGTTGGCGACCTCCATCGAGTCCTCGATGTGCTCGTCGGCGCGCACCACCTGGATGTCGAACAGGCGCACCGTGAAGGCGAGCAGCACGACGAGGATCACCACGGCCGCGATGCTCGTCCGTCGCCTCGCGCTGCGATTCACGCTCGCGGTCATGGGGCTCCTCGCGTTCGGTCAGTGGGTTTCGGGCGACGGCAGTCCGCCTTCGAGAGGCGGCGCGTTCCGAACGGTCTCGGGGACCGCGACCTCCTCGGTCGATGATTCCTGGACAGTCGCGTCTTCGTCGGTCACGAGCGGCGTGTCGGCGATCAGGGCGTTCGCCGCCGCGCTGCCGGATCCGACGTTCACGGTCGACTGGTCGCTCGCGGGCTCACCGGATCCGGTGATCTTCGCGTCGCTCAGCCGCAGGTAGCTGGGCGACGAGTCGATCACCATGCCGAGGGCCGAGGCGTTCGCCGCGAGGTACTGCGGCGAGCTGAGGCCCGCGACCTCATCGGTCAGCTGCTGCTTGTCGAGCGTCAGCTGGCGCTGCTCGCTCTGCACGGCCGCGAGCTCGTAGCTGCTCTGCGCCGTGAGGATCGACAAGCCCAGCTGCGCCGCCGCGATGAGGGCGGCGCCGGCGATCGCAGTCAGCGCGTACGCGAGTCGGGGACGACGCCTGCGCTGCGGCGCGGGCACCGCGCGCAGGCCTCGGTCCTCACGGGACGGCCTCGGCGCCGGTTCGTCGAACGGAATCAGCTCGGTGTCGGCGATGGTGCTCATCGGTCCTCCCTGACTCTCTCGATCGCGCGCAGCCGCACGGGCTTCGCGCGCGGGTTGCGTTCTGCCTCGTCGTCGGAGGCCCGCTCGGCGCCGCGCACGACGAGGCGGAATCGCGGCGCGTGCTCGGGCAGCTCCACGGGGAGACCCGCGGGCGCCGTCGACGACGTCGCCTCCTGGAACAGCCGCTTGATGAAGCGGTCCTCGAGCGACTGGTAGCTGAGCACGACAAGACGTCCGCCGACCGCGAGCGACTCGAGCGCTGCGGGGATCGCCCGCTCGAGCGCGCGCAGCTCGCCGTTGACCTCGATCCTGAGCGCCTGGAAGACGCGCTTCGCGGGGTGCCCGGCGTTCTTCACGGCCGCGGGCGTCGCGTCCTGCAGCACATCGACGAGCTGCCCCGTGCGCTCGATGGGGCGCGCCTGGCGCGCCTCGATGAGCGCGCGGGCGTAGCGCCCCGCGAGCTTCTCTTCGCCGTAGCGCTCGAAGATGCGGCGGAGGTCGCCCTCGCCGTAGGTCGCGACGATGTCGGCCGCGGTCGTGCCGGCCGTCTGATCCATGCGCATGTCGAGCGGCGCGTCCTGCGCGTACGCGAAGCCGCGATCCGCCTCGTCGAGCTGGAGCGACGAGACGCCCAGGTCGTAGAGGATCCCGTCGGCGCGCCTGCCGCCCAGCGCGTCGAGGATGCCGTCGTACACCGTGTGCACGAACGTCGCGCGGTCGGCGAAGGCGGCGAGCCGCTGCTTCGCGATCGCGAGCGCCTGCGTGTCGCGGTCGAGGCCGACGAGCCGAGCCCCCGCGAAGCGCTCGAGCACGGCCTCGGCGTGGCCGCCCATGCCGAGCGTGCCGTCGACGTACACGGCGCCGTCGCGCTCGAGGCCCGGTGCGAGCAGCTCGAGGCAGCGCTCGAGGAGCACGGGTGTGTGGATGCGGCGGAGGTCCATGATCTCGTCCGGGGCGGATCCGGAGGCTGTGATCCCCATCCGCGCGACCTGTCGCCGGGGAAGTGACGACAGGGTCGCGGCTGGGAGTCGCAGCCGCCGGGTCAGAAGAGTCCCGGGATCACCTCCTCCTGCATCTCCGCGAACGCGTCCTCGTTGCCCGCCAGGTAGTCGTTCCAGGCCTGGGCGTCCCAGATCTCGGCGTGTGCGCCGACACCTGTCACCACCAGCTCCTTCCCGAGCCCCGCGTACTGGCGCAGGTGCTGGGGAAGGGTGATGCGGTTCTGGCCGTCAGGCGTCTCGGCGCTCGCGCCGGAGAGGAACATGCGCAGGAAGTCGCGGGCCTGCTTGTTGCTGAGGGGGGCTTGGCGGATCCGCTCGTGCACCTGTTCGAACTCGCTCGTCGAGAAGACGTAGAGACACCTTTCCTGCCCGCGGGTGACGACGACGCCGCCAGCGAGCTCCTCACGGAATTTCGCGGGCAGGATGACCCGGCCTTTGTCGTCGAGCTTCGGTGTGTGCGTCCCGAGCAACATCGGCCATTCACCCCCTCCGTGATCGGCCTTCCGTGAGGTGTGCCCCACATTACTCCACTTCCCCCCACACACCAGGGTGCGTTCGCGGAAATGTGCATATATCACACACGCGAACCCGCAGAATCATGCGGATCTCGCGCGGTGGAGGGAAGTGGCGGGAATCCGCGTCGATGCGCCGCGTTCACGGCGTGTCGCGCCCGGTTTCGGGCGCGCGGGGAGGGAAGTGGGGACACGAAAAAGCGCCGCCCCCGAAGGAGCGGCGCTCGAGTCGGCCTTGCGGCCCGGGATCAGCCCTGCTGGCGGCGATCCCACCTGTCGTTCATCTTGTCCATGAAGGACGCGCTCGACGCGGACGGGCCCGAAGAGCGCGGTCGCGACGACGGCGCATCCTGCGACGACTGGCCCTTGCCGGGAGACGCGGCGAGGATGACGCCCACGACCATCGCGGCGAAGCCCAGCACACCCACGATGACGGCGACGACGACCGTCGCGTTCCAGATGGCGATGCCGGCGATCACCCCGCCGAGCCCGACCAGCACGAGAAGCGCGCCGATCAGCAGATTGCGGTAGCTGAGCGTGCGGCCGGCCGACGCGTGCACCACGTCGGCATCGTTGTGCATGAGCTGGCGCTCCATCTCATCGAGAAGTCGCTGCTCCTGCTCG
>JAJUIM010000127.1 GCA_029267645.1 Microbacterium sp. | reverse complement strand
GTGGGGATGTTGCGCATCGGCAGGTTGTTGCCGGGCTTGATGTCGGCCGAGGGACCCGACTCGACGATGTCGCCCTGCTTCAGCTTCGCCGGAGCGAGGATGTAGCGCTTGGTGCCATCGAAGTAGTGCAGCAGCGCGATGTGCGCCGTGCGGTTGGGGTCGTACTCGATGTGCGCGACCTTCGCGTTCACGCCGTCCTTGTCGGCGCGGCGGAAGTCGATCACGCGATACTGGCGCTTGTGGCCACCGCCGATGTGACGCGTCGTGATGCGGCCCTGGTTGTTGCGGCCACCCGTCTTGGGGAGCGGGCGGAGCAGCGACTTCTCAGGCGTCGAACGCGTGATCTCGGCGAAGTCGGCCACCGACGAGCCGCGGCGACCGGGAGTCGTGGGCTTGTAGTTGCGAATAGCCATATTCGTTCCTTTGATCCTTCCCAGCTATCAGGCGACAGCCGTGAAGATGTCGATGGTGCCCGACTTGAGGGTCACGATGGCGCGCTTGGTGTCCTTGCGCTTGCCCGTGCCGAAGCGGGTGCGGCGGGTCTTGCCCTGACGGTTCAGGGTGTTCACCGAGGCGACCTTCACGCCGAAGATCTTCTCGATCGCGAGCTTGATTTCGGTCTTGTTCGCGCGGGTGTCCACGATGAACGTGTACTTGCCCTCGTCGATCAGTCCGTAGCTCTTCTCCGAGACGACCGGCGCGAGGATGATGTCGCGCGGGTCCTTGTTGATCGCGGTCATGCCGAGACCTCCTTGGCGCCGGTCTTCATCGCGATGAACGCGTCGATGCCGGCCTTGGTGAAGACGACGTCGTCGCTGCGGACCACGTCGTAGGCGTTGAGCTGGTCGGCGACGATGACGTGCACGTTGCCGAGGTTGCGGACGCTGAGGTAGCTCGTCTCCTCATCGCGGTCGAGGACGACGAGCGTCTTCTTGTTCGCGGTGAAGGATCCGAGGAAGCTCGCAGCGGCCTTGGTCGCCGGCTTCTCGGTGCCGAACGTCTCGACGACGTGGAGGCGCCCGCCGCGAAGACGGTCGCTGAGGACACCCGCGAGGGCGGCCGCGATCATCTTCTTGGGGGTGCGCTGCGAGTAGTCGCGCGGCTTCGGGCCGTGGACGATGCCACCGCCGCGGTGCTCGGGCTGGCGGATCGAGCCCTGGCGCGAACGGCCGGTGCCCTTCTGCTTGAACGGCTTGGCGCCGGTACCCGAGACCTCACCACGACGCTTCGTCGAGTGGGTGCCCTGGCGAGCCGCCGCGAGCTGCGCGACGACGACCTGGTGAATGAGCGGAACGTTCGTCTTGGCGTCGAACACGGCGGCGGGGAGCTCGACCGTGCCGGTCTTCTTCCCGTCGGTGCTCAGGACGTCGAGAGCGAGAGTCGAGTCAGCCATCTAACTCAGGCCCCCTTCACTGCGTTGCGGACGTACACGACGCGGCCGCGCGCACCGGGGACGGCGCCCTTGACGAGCAGCAGCCCCTTCTCGGCGTCGACGGCGTGCACCGTGAGGTTGAGGACGGTCACGCGCTCGCCGCCCATGCGGCCGGCCATGCGCGTGCCCTTGAAGACGCGGCTCGGGGTCGCCGAAGCGCCGATCGAGCCGGGCTTGCGGTGGTTGCGGTGCGCACCGTGCGAGGCGCCGACGCCCGAGAAGTTGTGGCGCTTCATGGTGCCCGCGAAGCCCTTGCCCTTGCTCGTGCCGACGACGTCGACGAGCTGGCCGGCCTCGAAGGTGTCACCAACGGTGATCTCCTGGCCTGCCGTGTAGTCCGCGGCGTCAGCCGTGCGGATCTCGGCGACCTGGCGGCGCGGCGTGACGCCGGCAGCCTGGAAGTGGCCGGAGAGGGGCTGGTTGACCTTGCGGGGGTCGATCTCGCCCGCGGCGATCTGGACGGCGTTGTAACCGTCCTTCTCGGGAGTGCGAACCTGCGTGACGACGTTGGGAGCGAGCTCGATCACCGTGACGGGGATCAGCTTGCCGGCGTCGTTCCACACCTGGGTCATACCCAGCTTCTTGCCGAGCATGCCCTTCGAAATCTTGTTGTTGATGTCAGCCATGTCGAACCTCAGAGCTTGATCTCGATGTTGACGTCGGCCGGAAGGTCCAGACGCATGAGCGAGTCGACCGCCTTGGGGGTGGGGTCGACGATGTCGATGAGGCGCTTGTGGGTGCGCTTCTCGAAGTGCTCGCGGCTGTCCTTGTACTTGTGGGGCGAACGGATGACCGCCACGACGTTCTTCTCCGTCGGGAGGGGCACCGGGCCCACGACCTGCGCACCAGCGCGGGTCACGGTGTCGACGATCTTGCGCGCCGACGTGTCGATGACCTCGTGGTCATACGACTTCAGGCGAATGCGGATCTTCTGTCCCGCCATTGTCTGCTCACTCTCTTCTCGCGTCGTACCTCACGGGCATTGGACGCACTTACCCTCCGGAAACCCTTCGGGCCGGCACACCCTCGTCTCGAACGACCGGACCCAGCGGATCCGACGCGCGCGACGCAGCGCCTTTTCACATGTCAGCCCCACGGACACACGGGTAGCCCGTCTGCGATGTGGGATGTGATTCGCTCCTCTGCCCGCGGCCCAGGTCTGAAGCGCCTCGCGGGCGCCGCCTGTGCACTGCCGATGCAGTGATCCGATGCGCGCACACGGCGCAGGCATCGAAATGTGGAACTTGTCTATTCTGCCAGGCCGAGACCCCGGAGAGCAACCCGGGCGTGTCGCGCTCACGGCCCCGTGATTCCGCGGATCCGGCGCGTCGCCCCATGATCTTCTCAGCTACCGGATCCGGACGCGCGAACGCCCCTCCCGCGCCGGGCGCGGAAGGGGCGTTCGAGGCGTCGTTACTGGTCGCCGATCTTGCCGTCGAGGTTCGCGCGGATCTCGTCGATCTTGCTGTCGGCCGAGTCGGGCGCGACCTTCTTCGCGAAGCCCGAGACGCCGTCGAGCGCCTTGTCGCTGATCTCCTCGGCCTTCTCGCTGCGGAGCGCCTCGTCGATCTTCTCCTTGTTCTGCTCGTAAGCGTCCTTGCCCTTGCCGATCAGGTCGTCGATGCCCATATGTCCCCCTTGGTCTCGAGGCGTTCTCGCACGGTCAGGCGCCGTGCGCGAACTAGTCTGGCATCGGCGCTTCCCGAGCGGAACCGCTCCGGAGTGAACTTTCGCCGACCGAGGACACGTGTGACGAACGAACAGCAGGCGGGCGGATCCGACGAGGCCGTCGGCGGCATGCAGGGCCCCGACGGGCCGCTCCTCAAGCTCTTCCGCAACCGCGCCTTCGCCTTCCTCGTCGTCGGCGGCATCAACACGGGCATCGGCTTCGTGTGGTTCATCGCGTTCTCGATGCTGTTCCGCCACCTCGCGCCCGGCGCCGCCTGGACCGTGTTCGTCGTCATCGCGTGCGCGCAGGTGACGTCGACCATCTCGGCCTTCTTCCTCTACCGCCATCTCGTGTTCCGCGTGCGCGGGCACTTCTGGCTCGACTTCTTCCGCTTCCAGCTCGTGTATCTGGGATCCTTTCTGTTGAACATGCTCGTCGTGCCGCCGCTGAAGCTCTGGCTCGGGTGGGACGAGATCGTCGCGCAGTTCGTGTTCACGTTCGTGATCGCCGTGATCAGCTGGTTCGGCCACAGCCAGTTCTCGTTCCGTCGCAGCGGAAAGGAATCGTCCTCATGACGTCGTCGCCCGAGCTCTCGGTCGTCGTGCCCGCGTTCCGGCAGGCGCCCTTCCTCGCAGAGACGATGCGGTCGGTGCTCGAGCAGGACGGTGTCGACCTCGAGCTCGTCGTCGCCGACCACTCGTCCGACGACGGCACCTACGAGGTCGCCGAGTCGTTCGCGGG
Organism: Microbacterium sp.; assembly: GCA_029267645.1. Classification (GTDB taxonomy): domain Bacteria; phylum Actinomycetota; class Actinomycetes; order Actinomycetales; family Microbacteriaceae; genus Microbacterium. The sequence goes on along the minus strand of JAJUIM010000127.1, from coordinate 2,067 downwards.
CGACCCGCGCGTGCGGCTGCTGCGCACGCCCGCGGGCGGCGGCGCCCCCGCGAACTGGGCCGCCGTGACGAACGCCGCGCGGGGCGAGTTCCTGAAGCTCCTGCCGGGCGACGACACCGTGCTGCCCGGATCCCTCGCCCGCCAGGTCGCGCTGCTGCGCGGCCGGCCCACCGCCGCGCTCGCGGGCGGACCGCGGCGCGTCGTCGACGGATCCGGTCGAACGATCGCGCGCAGGCGCGGCCTGCAGGGTCTCGCGCCCGTCATGTCGGGCGGCGAGGCCGTGCGCGCGGCCGTGCTGTCGGGCACGAACCCGTTCGGCGAGCCGGGCGCCGTGACGATGCGCCGCGCCGCGCTCGAGGCGGCGGGCGGCTGGCAGGGCGCGTGGTCGTACGCGATCGACGTCGCGACGTACTTCGCGGTGCTGCGGCACGGATCCTTCGTGCGCGACGACGAGGTCGCGTCGACGTTCCGCGTGTCGGGCGGCCAGTGGTCGGTCGCGCTCGTCGACCAGCAGGCCGACGAGATGACGCGGCTGTTCACGGAGGCCGGGCGGCAGTTCGTCGAGGTCTCGGACGACGACGTGCGGCGGGGCGCGAAGCGCGCGCGATCCCTCGCCCGCCAGCGCCGGATCGTCTACCGCGCCCTGAAGATGGTGAAGCGATGAAGTCTCTCGCGTTCGTGCTGCCGATCTACAACGAGCAGGACAACATCCCGCTGCTGTACGAGCGGCTGTCGGGCGTGGCCGCGGGGCTCGCCGACCGGTTCACGTGCGAGTTCGTGTTCGTCGACGACGGATCCCGCGACCGGTCGCTCGCGCTGCTGCGCGAGCTGCGAGAGCGCGACGACCGCGTGTCGGTGTACGCGCTCGCCCGCAACAAGGGGCACCAGATCGCCGTGACGGCGGGCATCGACGTCGCGGACGCCGACGCGGTCATCGTCATGGACGCCGACCTGCAGGATCCGCCCGAGGTGGCCGTCGCGCTCATCGACGCGTGGGAGGACGGCGCCGACGTCGCATATGCGCGCCGCCGCACGCGCGACGACGGGCTGTTCAAGCGCGCGACCGCGGGGGCGTTCTACTGGACGCTGTCGAAGCTCGCGCGCATCGAGATCCCCCGCGACACGGGCGACTTCCGGCTCATGGATCGCCGAGTGGTCGAGGAGCTGCGCCGGTACCCCGAGCGCAACCGCTTCCTGCGGGGCATGGTCGCCGAGATCGGGTTCGACCAGCGCCCCGTCGACTTCGATCGCGACGCGCGCCACGCGGGCGAGACGGGGTATCCGCTCAGCAAGATGCTGAAGCTGGCGGCCGACGGGATCCTCGGGTTCAGCTCGTTCCCGCTGCGCCTCATCAGCGGCATCGGCATGGTGCTCGCCGTCGGCGCGGGGCTCTGGACCGTGTACCTCGCGCTGTCGCGGTGGCTCAACCCCGAGTCGGTCGTCGAGGGCTGGACCTTCCTCGCCGCGGGCATGTTCCTGCTCGGCGGCATCCAGATGCTCATGCTCGGCGTGCTCGGCCAGTACATCGGCCGGATCTACGAGGAGGTGCAGGCCCGCCCGCTCTACGCCTTCTCCGTCGCCGAACACGGCCCCCGCGAGCGCTGACGCCACCCCACATTGGGTCGCCAAAAAACACGGATGCGGGTATGCCCTGACCCATGATTTTTGGCGACCCAATGTGGTTGGGCCACGATCCGGTGTATTGCCGGGCGCTACTCCGACGCCCCCACCGCCGCGCGGGTGCGGCGGCGGGTGACGAACCGGCCGATGAGCCATCCGGCCGCCACGAGCCACGCGAGCACGAACGACGCCGCGAGCACGGGGAAGGGCGGCGGCAGGAAGCGCACCGTCACGCTGTCGCCCGCGGAGGCGTCCGACACGTCCACGGTCAGCAGGTAGTCGCGCACGGGATCCGCCAGCGCAGCCCCGTCGACGGAGTACCCCGGGAACGGCAGGCGGCTCAGCACAACCCGCGGATCCGCGCCCACCTCGTCGACCGTGAACGTCACGCTCGTCTGCGTCTCGTCCTCGACCGTGACTGATGTGCCCTCGCCCGACCACGTCACG
>JAJUIM010000015.1 GCA_029267645.1 Microbacterium sp. | reverse complement strand
GCTGCGCCCGTATCAGCAGCAGGCGGTCGACACGTTCTCGCACGACGGATCCGGCGTCGTGGTGCTGCCGTGCGGCGCGGGCAAGACCCTCGTCGGCGCGGGCGCGATGGCGCAGACGAAGACGACGACGCTGATCCTCGTGACGAACACGGTCTCGGCCCGCCAGTGGCGCGACGAGCTGCTGAAGCGCACGACGCTCACGCCTGAGGAGATCGGCGAGTACTCGGGCCAGGTGAAGGAGATCAAGCCCGTCACGATCGCGACGTACCAGATCCTCACGTCCAAGCGGAAGGGCGTCTACGCGCACCTCGACGTGCTCGACGCGCTCGACTGGGGCCTCATCGTCTACGACGAGGTGCACCTGCTGCCCGCGCCCGTGTTCAAGCTGACTGCCGACCTGCAGGCGCGGCGCCGCCTGGGCCTCACGGCGACGCTCGTGCGCGAGGACGGCCGAGAGGGTGACGTGTTCAGCCTCATCGGCCCCAAGCGCTACGACGCGCCGTGGAAGGAGATCGAGCAGCAGGGCTACATCTCCCCCGCCGCGTGCTACGAGGTGCGCGTCGACCTTCCGCCGAGCGAGCGTCTCGAGTACGCCGCCGCGGCCGACGACGAGCGCTACCGCCTCGCCGCGACGGCGCCCGCGAAGATCGACGCCGTGCGCGAAATCGTCGAGCGGCACGCCGACGAGCAGATCCTCGTGATCGGCCAGTACCTCGACCAGCTGCAGGAGCTGAGCGACGCCCTGGAGGCCCCGCAGATCACGGGCGCGACGCCCGTCGACGAGCGCGAGCAGCTGTTCCAGGCGTTCCGCGAGGGGTCGCTGCGCGTGCTCGTCGTGTCGAAGGTCGCGAACTTCTCGATCGACCTGCCCGAAGCGTCGGTCGCGATCCAGGTGTCGGGATCCTTCGGGTCGCGCCAGGAGGAGGCCCAGCGCCTCGGCCGCCTGCTGCGCCCCAAGCAGAGCGACCACACCGCGAGCTTCTACACGCTCATCGCCCGCGACACGGTCGACCAGGAGTTCGCGCAGAACCGCCAGCGCTTCCTCGCGGAGCAGGGCTACAGCTACACGATCCTCGACGCCGACGGTCTCGTCGCCGCATAGGCCTCGGCGAGAGCCGCCGCCGCCGACGCCGCGCCCGTGAAGACGGGTGCGGCCGATGGCCGGAGCGTGGTCGATCCCGTGTCGTCGAGAACCGCGCCGCCGGCCTCGGCGACGACGAGGATCGCCGCCGCATGGTCGATGGGGTTGTAGCGGTGCACCATCGCGGCGACGCCCCGCCCCAGCGCGACGCCGGCGAGCGTCGCGGTTCCGGATCCGGGAACGCGGGTCGTGCAGTGCCGCGCCGCGAGTTCCTCGAGCAGCGGCACGAAGCCGGGCCACGGGTCGGCGCCCGCGAGCTCCGTCGTCACGACGCGGCCCGAGAGCGGATCCGCACCGCCGGCGTCGGCGATCGCAAGGCGCTCGCCCGCGCGCCAGGCACCGCGCCCCTCGGCCGCGATGATCGGCACGCCCCCGATGGGGTCGAGCACGGCCCCGACGACGGGGCGACCGTCTTCGACGAGTGCGAGCGAAAAGCTCGTCCACGGCACCCCGTTCGCGAGGTTCGCGGTGCCGTCGACGGGATCGAGGTACCAGCACGGGCGCCCCTCGGACGAGGCGCCGCCGTACTCCTCACCGACCATATCGTGCTCGGGAAACTGCGCCCCGATCACGGCGCGCACCCAGCGCTCGACACCGCGATCAACCTCGGTGACATGATCGGCGGGGCTCGTCTTCGTGTCAACGGTGCCGACGCCCTCGCGGCGGGCACGGGCGACGATCTCGGCAGCATGGCCGGCGAGCTCCCCGACGATCGACAGACGCCGGGCCGCTTCGTCGGCCACGGCTCCGCGGACCGACGCGAGGTCATTCGAGGTGAGGGAATCGACGCCGAGCGCGGCGAGGTGCGCGGCCTGCGCGGGATCGTCGACGGTCCAGCACGCGGCCCGCGCCCCGGCGGCGTGGACGGCGTCGACGAACGCGGGGCCGACGAGCAGGTGCTGCGCGTTGACGAACGCCGGCGCGAGCTCGGCGAGTTCGGCGGGCGACGGTGGCTCGACGGTGCACCAGGCCTGGTGTATCACGGCCTCCGGCATCGCCGCGCGAACGAGCCGCATCGCGGGCGTCGCGCCACACCACTCGACGTCGTTTTCGGCGCCGGCGCCGCGCACGACGGCGACGGACGGGAGTGCGGGATCCTCGTGGTCTATGTCGATGAGGAGGGGCACGCCCGCCCCGCGCAAGGCGGCGAGCGCCTCCGCGAGCGTGGGGATGCGGCGCGCGCCGCCGCCGAGCTCGCGCACCTCGGCGAGAGTCAGCTCGGCGGCGCGGCGCGGGTCGCCCCAGATCCGTTCGAGCGTCTCGTCGTGCAGCAGCACGACCTCACCGTCGCGGGTGACGCGCACGTCGATCTCGACGACGTCGGCGCCGAGCTCCACCGCCGCCCGGATGGCCGCGAGGGTGTTCTCGGGCGCGGATTCCGAGTGGGCGCCCCGGTGCGCGACGTACCGCGGGCTCACGCGGCGCTCCTCTCGATCGGGGCGAGCGAACGGGTGTCGAGCACCCCGTTCTCGTAACGCAGTGCGCTCTCGATGCGCACACCGACGTCGGCGCCCACGGCAGGGGTCTCGCCGCTCACGTACGCGCGCAGCTCCGTGCCGCGCGCGACGACGGCCACCTCGGCGAAGTGTCCGTGGGGGAGGACACGGGTCACGCGCCCGGGGATTCCCTCGTCGCCGGGGAGGAGGACCACGTGCTCGGGCCGCACCATCCAGTGCACCCCGTTCTCGCCGGGCCCGAGGTCGGGCGACGCGAGGCGGTTGCTCGATCCGATGAACCCCGCGACGAATTCCGTCGCGGGCGCGCGGTACAGCTCCGCGGGCGCCGAAACCTGTTCGATGCGGCCGCCATTCATGACCGCGACGCGGTCGCTGACAGCCATCGCCTCCTCCTGGTCGTGCGTCACGAGCACCGTCGTGATGCCGAGGCGCTGCTGGATGTCGCGGATCTCCTCGCGCACCCGCACGCGCAGCTTCGCATCCAGGTTGGAGAGGGGTTCGTCGAGCAGCAGCAGCTTCGGTTTCTGCACGAGGGCGCGCGCCAGCGAGGCGCGTTGCTGCTCGCCGCCCGAGATCTGCGCGGGCCTGCTGTCGGCGTGGTGCGAGAGGCCCACGAGTTCCAGCACGTCGGCGACCCGCTCGGCGATCTCGCGGCGCGCCACGCGGGCGACTTTCAGCGGGTAGGCGACATTCTTCGCGACGGTCATGTGCGGCCACAGCGCATAGTTCTGGAACACCATCGCGCTCGGACGCCGCTCCGGTCCGAGCGCCGTGACGTCGGATCCCTGCACCTCGATCGTTCCCGCGTCGGGGGTGAGGAAGCCGGCGATCATGCGCAGCGTCGTCGTCTTGCCGCAGCCCGACGGGCCGAGGAGAGATACGAGCTCGCCGGGCTCGAGATCGAGCGAGAGGTCGTCGACGATCGTGCGACCGCCGAGGATCTTCGTGAGGCCCGCGAGTCGCAGGCCGGGTGTCATCGAGTTCATGTGGTCCTACCGGATCTGGAAGCCCTCGGCGAGCTGCCCGCCCATGATGTATTTGCGGGTCAGCAGCAGGAGGACGACGGAGGGGATGGAGAGCAGAATCGCGAAGACGGCGGCGACCTGCGTCGGGTAGTTGAGGACGAGCGAATACATCTCGGTGGGCATCGTCATATAGGACGGGGCACCCACGAGGTACGTGCCCTGCGCCTCGTCGAAGGAGGCGAGGAACGACATGACCGCGGCCACGAGAATCCCGGGCAGCGCCATCGGGAGCGTGACGGTGAGGAACACGCGCAGCTTTCCCGCTCCCGCGTCGCGCGCGGCCTCCTCGAGGGAGCGGGGCACGGCGCTGAACGCGGCGGCGGGGATCCAGGTCATGAATACGACGGTGCCGATCACGTGCACGATCACGATCCCGAGCGTCGTCTCCATGAGGTTCAGCCCGTAGAAGATCGTCGCCATCGAGACGAACAAGCCCATCTTGGGGAAGGCGTTGGTCGCGAAGAGTCCCACGAGGAAGAAGCGGCGCCCCGGGAAGTCGAAGCGCGAGAACGCGTACGCCGCCGGCAGGCACACGATCGCCGACACAAGGACCGTCACGGGCGCGAAGAACAGCGAATTGCGCATCGAGGAGAACAGCCCCGGATCCGCGAACACCGTGCGCCACCAGTCGAGCGTGAGGCCGGAGGGCAGGAGGCTCGGATAACGCCACTCGGTCGCGAACGCGTGGGCGGCGAGCCAGACGAGCGGCCCGAGGATGAACCCCGCGACGATGAGGACGAGGATGACGATGAGCGCGCGCCCTCCGACGCGGCGGGCGGCGAGCATCAGACCTTGCCCTCTTTCTTGGCGCTGCGGAAGTTCGCCCAGACGTACAGCGCGGCGACGCCCGAGGCGAGCACGAACACGACGACCGCGAGGGCGGCGGCCTGCTGCGGCTGGTTGAACGACTGGAACTGGTTGCTGATCGAGACGCCGAGCTGCTGCGGGGCGTTGGGGCCGACGAAGTACGGCACAGTGAACTGGCCGAGCACGCCGATGGCCGTGAAGGTCGCGGCGATGACGAGCGGGATCCCCGCCATCGGGATGAGAACGGTGCGGATCACCCGCAGGGTGGAGGCGCCCGCGTCGCGCGCGGCGTCGATGAGGGCCTGCGGCACACCCTGCATTCCCGAGGTGGCCATGAGCAGCGCGAACGGCAGGTTGACCCACACCGACGCGATGATGACGCCCGTGATGGTGAAGCCGTAGGTCGGGAACTCGGTGCCCCACTGCGCGAACAGGCTGCGGAGGAAACCCGTTCCCGAATAGAACTGCAGGATCGCCCACGAGGCGATCACGACGGGGATGAACATCGGTACGACGCCGAGGCCGGCGAGGATCGCGCCGAGCCGCCCGCCGCGCAGCCGCAGGAACACGGCGATTCCGATCGCGAGCGCGAGCGTCACGAGCGTGGTGACGACCGTGACGAGGATCGTGGCGAGCAGGTCGCGCGGGAAGCGCGCGTCGGCGAAGAGCTGACGGTACGCGTCGAGCGTGATGAGACCGTCGGCCCCGTGGACGTTCTGCCCGATCGCCGCGGAGGTGCTGTTCAGGCCGCCGGTCATGCCGAAGCTGAAACCGATGGCGAGCAGGACGGGGAATCCGACGAAGAGGGCGATGATCACGACGGGCGGGAGCGCCATCGAGAAGCCGGTCAGACGCCGGCGCCTCTCGAGTCGCTCGGCCGCCGAGGCGACGGGGCGCGCGCGGCTCACGCGGGCCCCGCCGACGACGGGGGCAGTCGCGGTCACGGGACCAGCTGGTCCCACATGTTCGACATCTCCGCGCCGACCTCGCTGTAGTAGCCGGGGCGGAGGGCGCTCGGGTCGGCGTCGGCGAACTGGTCCTGCACGTCCTGCGGCAGCGTCGACAGGTCCACGACCGGGTAGCCCGAGATCTGCTCGGCGATGATCTGCTGACCCTCGGGCGAGAGCACGAAGTTCACGAGGTCGATCGCGGCGTCGGTGGCGTCGCTCGTCTTCGGGATCCCGAGGTAGGAGGCGTTACCCGTGAAGCTCGGGTCCGCGATCTGCGTGAACGCGATGTTCTCGCCGATGAGGCCGCTCTGCTGCGAGGTGAGGAACTGGTCACTCCAGACGGGCGCCATGGAGATCTCGCCGGAGCCGAGCATCTCGAGCACCTGGGTGTTGCCGTTGGGGTAGACGCCCTCCTGGTACATCGAGGTGCTCAGGTCCTTGAGCCGTTCGAAGCCCTCGCGCCACTTCGCCATGATGTCCTCGTCGACCTCGGTGCGCAGGGCGTCCTGCTCATCGGCGGTGAGGAAGCTGTCGAGCACGGTCGTGACGAACGCTCCGCCGGATCCTCCGGTCGAGGGCGAGTTGTACGCGAACTCGCCGGGGTTGTCCTGAATCCACTGCAGCAGCTCGTCCAGGGTGGCGGGCACCTCGGTCACGGTGTCGGTGTCGTAGGCGAGCAGCACCGAGGATGCGCGGTAGGGGATCCCGTATCCGCGCCCCGCGGAAACGGTCGTCTCGGGGACGTCGGCGAGACCCGAGATGGTGTCCGACTCGATGTCGAGGAGCGTGCCGGCCTGCGCCGCGCTGGAGATGACGAAGCCCGCATCGATGAGGTCGTAACCCGGGTCATCGCCGGCCTCGGTGGCGGTCGTGAGCTTCGCGACCGTCTGCTGGTCGTGCTCGCCGTGAAGGTCGATCGTCGTGTTGACGGTGACCTCTGGGTTCTCCTTCTCGTATGCGGGGATGATCCCGTTGTCCCAGAGGTCCTGCACGTTGGTGTCGCCCGAGATGAAGACGGTGAGGGTCGTGCCGTCGCCGCCGGACGACGCATCGGCCGAGGTACCGGTGGCCGCGACCGGCGCGCAGGCGGTGAGGGCGCCGACGGCGCACACGGCAAGGAAGCCCGCCGCGAGGGAACGCTTGTGAGTCACGATTCTCGTGTCCTTTGTGAGGGGGAAGGTGTGGGGTGCGATCCGCATCGCACCGTTTCGATGATTCGGCTGCCGCGTGGCCGCGAGGTGAACGCACGGTGACCGTTCGTGAGGCCGGAGACGAACGAATCGAAACGTTGCGATCGACCGTTACTGTGATCCCATGGCTCCCACATCTTCGGGCGGTCGCGGGCGCGCGGGGCGCGTCACGATCGCGGACGTCGCCGCCAGCGCCGGGGTCTCGACCTCGACCGCATCGCTCGCCTTCCGCGGCTCCGATCGCGTCCTCGACGACACCCGCGACCGGATCCTCGCGGCAGCCGCCGAGCTCGGCTACGACGGCCCGCACCCCGTCGCGAGTTCGCTGCGCAGGGGCCGCAGCGGCATCGTCGGCATCGTTGTCGCGGAGCGCGTGGGCCTCGCGTTCCAGAACCCCGTCGCGCTCGCCACGATGGACGGCCTCTCGGAGCGGCTCGATTCGATCGGATACGGCCAGCTCCTGCTACCCGGCAGGGCGCGCCCCCTCCCCCACCCGGATCCGCTGCGCACGCTCCCCGTCGACGCCGTCGTGTTCGCGACGCGCGGCGAGGAGTTCGACCAGCTCCTGCCGCTCGTGCGGGCGCGGCGCGTGCCGATCGTGGGCATCGAGGGCCCGCACGCCGACGACGTGACCCTCGTCGAGGTCGACGACGCGGGCGGGATGACGCAGATCGCCGAGCACGTGGCGCGACTCGGGCACCGGCGTGTCGGCGTCGTCATGCGCACGACGCAGCCGGGCGAGAAGCGGGCCCCCGGCCCCGCCGTGCCGATCCTCGAGGGGATCGAGGCCATCACGAACGGCACGATCCGCGGTCGCCTCCAGGCCGTCGCGCGGGTGTTCCCCGACGCCGTGCGGGTCGAGGCCGGCGGCCGCGATTCCGCCGCGGGCACGGCCGCCGCCCGCGCGCTCCTCTCGCTCGGCGAGGCCCCGAGCGCGATCCTCGCCCAGAACGACATCCTCGCCGCGGGCGCCGTGAGCGCGGCGCGCGGGCTCGGCCTCGAGGTGCCGAGAGACATCACGATCACCGGCTTCGACGGCATCGAGGTGCCCTGGCTCGATGTGCCGCTGACCACCGTGAAGCAACCCCTCCGCGGCCGCGGGCGCGAAGCGGGGCGCCTCGTCGGCGAGTTGCTGAACGGCGGATCCCCCGCCAACATGACGCTTCCCGTGTCGTTCCGAGCCGGGGCCACGGCGGCCCCACCACGGACGCCCCGGAAATAGGCGATCACTGCGCGATGTCCGGATATCACCCACTTCTGTCAATACACCCGACATAATGGGGACATGACCGCACCGCGCATCCTCGTAGTCGACGACGAGCCCAACATCCGCGATCTGCTCTCCCAGAGCCTGCGCTTCGCCGGATTCCAGGTGAGGACCGTCATCAACGGCGCCCAGACGATCTCCGCCGTGCTCGAGGAGGAGCCCGACCTGATCGTGCTCGACGTCATGCTTCCCGACATGAACGGGTTCAGCGTGACGAAGCGCCTGCGCGACGCCGGGTACACGGCGCCCATCATCTTTCTCACCGCCAAGGACGAGACCGACGACAAGATCAAGGGCCTCAATGTCGGCGGCGACGACTACGTCACGAAGCCGTTCAGCCTCGACGAGATCGTCGCCCGCATCCAGGCGGTCCTGCGCCGCACGATGCAGACCGACGACGAGGAGTCGGTGATCCGCACCGGCGAGCTCACGATGGACCAGGACACGCACGACGTCTACGTCGGCGACACGGCCATCGACCTCAGCCCCACCGAGTTCAAGCTGCTGCGCTACCTCATGCTCAACCCGAACCGCGTGCTGTCGAAGGCTCAGATTCTCGACCACGTGTGGGAGTACGACTTCAACGGCGACGCCGGCATCGTCGAGAGCTACATTTCGTACCTCCGCCGCAAGATCGACCCGCACGCGTCCGAGTCCCTCATCCAGACCAAGCGCGGCTTCGGCTACATGCTGAAGGTCGACAAGGTCTGATCCGGCCGCTCCCCGAAGGACACCCCGCTGCGCGACCGTAACGACGTCTTCACCCGCTGGTGGCGACGCACGAGTCTGCGCGCCAAGATCACCGGGGTCACGGTCGGCGTGCTCGCCGCCGGGCTCATCGCGGCGGGCCTCGGCGCGATGCCGGTGCTGCAGTCGATGTTGCGCGCGAACGTCGACTCCTCGCTGCTGCAGCTCGCGGGCACCGACGTCTACGACACGGTCTTCAGCGTCGTCGAGAACGGCGAGACGGGCGAGCTCGAGGTCGCAGGCAAGATCCCCGAGCCGCGCACCGAGTACATCGTCGCGATCTACGGCTCCGACGGCGAGCTGCTGAACGTCGCGGGCGGATCCGATGGGCCGGGCCGCGAGCCCGTCTTCCCCACCGAGCTGACGGTGCAGGACGCGTTCCTCAGCCAGGAGCACCCCTTCACGCTCGAGTCGCTGACGGGATCCGGCTACCGCGCGGCGATCACGCCGATCCAGATCGACGGCGCCGACTCGTCCACGCTCTACGCGCAGCTCGTCGCGCTGCCGCTCGACGACGTCGACTCGTTCATCACGACCTACATCGGCGTGTTCGCGACGATGACGGTGCTGACGCTCATCCTCGGCGCGCTCGGCACGCGGCTGCTCGTCACGCTCGCGTTCCGCAGGCTCGGCCAGGTCGAGGAGACGGCGATGAGCATCGCCGACGGCGACTTCGCCCAGCGCATGACCGACATCGAGCCGACCACCGAGGTGGGTCGCCTCAAGCTCGCGATCAACACGATGCTCGACAGACTCGACGACTCGTTCGCCGAGCGCGACGCGACGGTGCAGAAGATGCGCCGCTTCATCGGCGACGCGAGCCACGAGCTGCGCACGCCCCTCGTGAGCGTGCGGGGCTACGCCGAGCTGTACCGCATGGGCGCGATGCAGACCTCCGACGACGTCGGCAAGGCGATGGAGCGCATCGAGAAGGAGGCCAAGCGCATGACCTCCCTCGTCGAGGACCTCCTGAACCTCGCGCGCCTCGACGAGCGGCGCGAGATCGAGATCACCGACGTCGACCTGCGCGCGGTCGCGCGCGACGCGGCGCTCGACGTGCGGGCGGCGGATCCGAGCCGCCAGATCTCGGTCAACGACACGACGTTCGAGGCGCTCACGGGGCCGATCACGATCCTGTCCGACGGCGCACGGCACCAGATCGAGCCCGCTGAGGATCCGGACCCGCAGCCGCCGCGCGACGAGAAGACGCCGACCTCGACGCTGCGCAGCGCCATCACGTCGAGCTTCCCGACCCTCTCCCGCGGCTCGCAGCAGAAGCGGTCGTTCCTGCGGCGCCGCCCCGCGCCGAAGACGGGCGAGATCGAGGCGCCGCAGATCGACTTCTCCGAGCCCGAGCGGGGCAAGCCCGTCGAGCTGCCGCCCGTCGTGCGCGGATCCGAGGAGAAGATCCAGCAGGTCGTCGCGAACCTGCTGGGCAACGCCCGCCGCTACAGCGAGCCCGAGGCGCCGATCGAGATCGAGGTCGGGGTCGACGTCGATCGGCACATGGGGTGGATCTCGGTGGTGGATCACGGCGAGGGCATCCCGCAGGAGATCCGGGAGAAGATCTTCGAGCGGTTCTGGCGCGCCGACACCTCGCGCACGCGCGAGACGGGAGGCAGCGGCCTCGGCCTCGCGATCGTCGCCTCGATCGTCGACCGGCTCGACGGATCCGTCGCCGTGTTCGAGACGCCGGGCGGCGGCGCGACGTTCCAGGTCGCGTTCCCGCTCGCAGACAGCGCGGGTCAGCGCGCTCACAATCCGCAGTCGCCCGAGGTTATCTGAGGATCCCCCTCCGCGCCGCCGCGCGGCGCCGAGCCTGATTCCTAGCGTGGGGCTCACCCACCCACCAGAAAGGAATCCTCATGGCACAGTTCACCGTCGACAGCGAGTCGCTGCTCGCGACGAGATCCGAGGTCGCCGCCGGCTCCGACCGGCTCCGCGGCGAGGTCGCGTTCATCATGGGCCGCGTGCATCAGCTCGAGGCCGCCTGGCAGGGCCAGGCGTCGCAGGCCTTCCAGGGCATCGCGGCCGAATGGCAGGCGCTGCACGTGCAGGTCGAGGAGGCGCTCGACAACCTCGCACGCCGCCTCGAGGTCGCGGGCTCGGGCTACCAGCAGGTCGAGCAGGACGTCGCCGCGATGTTCCGCTGAGCGACGGAAGAGGTGTCGCCGCGCGCCGCGACGACACCTCTTCTACGCTCGGTAGAATTCACGCATGCCGCGACGCCGCCGAGACTATCGAGGACTGACGGTGCTCAGCCGCCTGCTGATCCTCGGCGAGGTGCAGCGCGCGCCGGGGCGCGACATCGAGGCGATCGCCTCCGCCGTGGGCCTCCACGTCAACACGGCGCGCGATCACCTCGCGACGCTCGAGGACGAGGGGCTCGTCTTCCGCACGCCCATCGCGACGGGGCGGCGCGGGCGCCCGCCCGTCGTCTATCGCCCCGTGACCGACGTCGAGCAGAACCCGGCGGCACGCCAGTACCTCGCGCTTGCGCGTCGCGAGAGCCGCGCGCTGCACCACCTCGCACCCGAGACCGACCGCAGCGCCACGCTCGGCGACGACGCCGCGCGGCAGCTCGACGCGGTCGAGACCCACCTCGCCGACGCGGGCCTCGACCCCGTCGTCGCGGCGGGCGGATCGGGCGACGACGGCGTCACGATCGCGCTGTCGCCATGCCACTACGGCGCGGCGATCGACGCCGACATCGACACCGTGTGCGCCGTGCACGAGCGCCTCATCCGCACGACGCTCGAGCAGACGCCGGGCCCGATGCGGCTCGAGGGCATCGAGCCGTTCGTCGAGCCCGGCGTCTGCCGGCTGCGGCTGCGCATCGAGCGCCCCGCAGCACGGGCGTGATCGCTCACGCGGCCGGGCGCTGGATCCACATGTCGGGGCCGAACACCTCGTAGCGGATCGCCTCGGGCGCGATGCCCTGCGCGATCGCGGCGTGGCGCACCTGCTGCATGAACGGCAGCGACCCGCACATGAACACGGTCGCGTCGGGCGACAGGTCGACCTCGGAGAGGTCGAGGCGACCGCCTCGCCCATCCGCGCCCTGGGCGTACTAGGCACGCGCGCTGGCGTCGGCCATGCCCGCGAGCCGCTCGGCGATCTCGTCGCGCAGCGGGTGCTCCTCCTGGGTGCGATCGGCGTGCAGCACCCGCACGGGGCGCTCGGGCTGGCGCCGCGCGAGCTCGTCGACGTAGGCGGCGACGGGCGTGATGCCGATGCCCGCGGACACGAGCACGAGCGGTCCGGATCCGGGAGCGAGCGTCACGTCGCCCGCGGGCTTCGTGACGTCGAAGACGGCGCCGGGGACGGCGTGCTCGTGCAGGAAGGACGACACCTGCCCCGCGGGGCGGCCGTCCTCGGCGCGCACCCGCTTGACGGTGATCCGCAGCGCATCCGAACCGGGCGCCGACGACAGCGTGTACTGGCGCGGCTGCCGCACGCCGTCGGGCAGGTCGACGGCGATCGAGATGTACTGCCCCGGCTCGTACACCGGCACGGTGCCGTCGACGGGCGCAAGCAGGAGTGAGAAGACGTCGTCGGTCTCGTCGACGCGCCCCGTGACGCGATACGGCTGCCACGGCTCTTCGGGATCCACGCCCGACAGCGCGTACAGCCGCGCCTCCTCCGCGATCAGTGCCGTCGCGAACAGCCAGTACACCTCGTCCCACGCCGCCGCGACGGCGGGCGTCACGGCCTCGCCCAGCACCTTCCCGATCGCGGCGAGCAGGTACCGCTGCACGATGAGGTAGTCGCGGCCGCGGATCCCGAGCGACACGTGCTTGTGCGCGATGCGCGACATGACGGGTGCAAAGTCGGGCTCGTCGGTCGAGACGAGCCACGTGCCGAACGCCACGATCGACGCCGCGAGCGTCTTCTGCTGCTCGCCGTTGGCCTGGTTCGCGCGGTTGAAGACGTTCAGCAGGTCGGGGCGCGCCTCGAACATGTCGGCGTAGAACCGACGCGTGATCTCCTCGGCGTGCGCCGCGACGGTCGACACCGTCGCGGCCACGATGTCGTGGGACGAATCGGTGAGCTGCATGGGGATTCCTCTCTCACCGGCCCGCGCCTCGGGCCGGTGAGGGAAGTCTCCCGCTGCGCCCGGCGCCGCCGCCCGCGGTTCCGCCGTGTTTATTCGACGGCTCGCGGAAACGGCGAGAGCCCCTCGCCGCGGGTGCGACGAGGGGCTCTCGGGGTGATGCTGGGAAGGCCTGATCAGATCAGAAGTCCATGCCTCCGCCGGCCTCGCCGCCCGCTGCAGCAGCGGCCGGCTCGGGCTTGTCGGCGACGACGGCCTCGGTCGTGAGGAACAGGCCCGCGATCGACGCAGCGTTCTGCAGCGCCGAGCGCGTCACCTTGGCCGGGTCGATGATGCCCGCATCGAGCATGTCGACGTACTCGCCCGTGGCGGCGTTGAGGCCCTCGCCCGTGGGCAGCTCGGCGACCTTGGCCGAGACGACGCCCGGCTCGAGGCCCGCGTTGAGCGCGATCTGCTTCAGCGGAGCCTCGATCGCGACGCGCACGATCTTCGCACCGGTCGCCTCGTCGCCCGAGAGCTCGAGCGAGTCGAACGCGGTCGACGCGGCCTGGATCAGCGCGACGCCGCCACCGGGGACGATGCCCTCCTCGACGGCCGCCTTCGCGTTGCGAACGGCGTCCTCGATGCGGTGCTTGCGCTCCTTGAGCTCGACCTCCGTCGCGGCGCCCGCCTTGATGACGGCGACGCCGCCCGCGAGCTTCGCGAGGCGCTCCTGCAGCTTCTCGCGGTCGTAGTCGCTGTCCGTCGCCTCGATCTCGCGGCGGATCTGGGTCACGCGACCCTCGATCTGCGCGCTGTCGCCCTGGCCTTCGACGATGGTCGTCTCGTCCTTCGTGACGATGACCTTGCGAGCGCGGCCGAGCAGGTCGAGCTCGGTGTTCTCGAGCTTGAGGCCGACCTCCTCGGTGATGACCTGGCCGCCCGTGAGGATCGCGATGTCCTGCAGCTGGGCCTTGCGGCGGTCGCCGAAGCCGGGCGCCTTGATGGCGACGGCCTTGAAGATGCCGCGGATCTTGTTGAGCACGAGCGTCGCGAGCGCCTCGCCCTCGACGTCCTCGGCGATGATCACGAGCTCACGGCCCGCCTGCATGACCTTCTCGACGACCGGCAGCAGATCCTTGATGTTCGAGATCTTCTGGTTCGCGAGGAGGATGTACGGGTCCTCGAACACCGCCTCCTGGCGGTCGGGGTCGGTGACGAAGTAGGGGTTCAGGTAGCCCTTGTCGAAGCGCATACCCTCGGTGAGCTCGAGCTCGGTGCCGAAGGCCTGGGCCTCCTCGACCGTGACGACGCCCTCCTTGCCGACCTTGTCGATCGCCTCGGCGATGAGCGAGCCGATCTCAGGGTCAGCGGCCGAGATCGAGGCGGTCGCCGCGATCTGTTCCTTCGTCTCGATGTCCTTGGCGTTCTCGAGCAGCTGCGCCGTGACGGCCGCGACGGCCTTCTCGATGCCGCGCTTGAGACCCACGGGGTCGGCGCCGGCCGCGACGTTGCGGAGACCCTCGCGGACGAGCGCCTGCGCGAGCACGGTGGCGGTCGTGGTGCCGTCACCCGCGACGTCGTCGGTCTTCTTGGCGACCTCCTTGACGAGCTCCGCGCCGATCTTCTCGTACGCGTCGTCGAGCTCGATCTCCTTGGCGATCGACACACCGTCGTTCGTGATGGTGGGAGCGCCCCACTTCTTCTCGAGCACGACGTTGCGGCCGCGCGGGCCGAGCGTCACCTTGACGGCGTCGGCCAGCTGGTTCAGGCCGCGCTCGAGGCCGCGACGGGCCTCCTCGTCGAAAGCGATCATCTTTGCCATGTGTTGTCGTCCCTCCCGGACGTAGGCGTGTGGTCTTTAGCACTCAATGATGCGGAGTGCTAAAAGCATTCTGGCACTCGCCACCCGCGAGTGCAAACCCCGGGATGAGATCCGGCGCGGGCTCAGCCCGCGAGGCGGTCGAGCCCGACGACGACCGTGAGGCCGCCCTCGCTCATCTCGGCGAACTCCTCGCTCTGCGTCACCTGCGTGACGCCGAGGTGGTCGGCGAGACCTCGGGCCGCCGCCTCATCGTCGGCCTCGACGTAGTAGACGGTCGTCTGCTCGAAGTCGGTCGCATCCGAGTCGAGCTGCGTGATCATGTCGTCGGTCCAGCCGGCCTCGAGGATGCTCTGTGAGACGCCGTCGACGGCCGCGGCATCGTCCGTGCCGTTCAGCACGAGCACGCGGTAGCTCGTGTCGATCTCGCCCGTGACGGCTTCTTCCGTCTGCTGACCGCTCGCGGTCGGCGGATCGGGCAGGTCGATCGAGTTCGTGTTCGACAGCGCGAGGAACGCCAGGATGCCGCCGCCCGTGAGGATCCCCACGGCGAGCAGCCACCAGAGCAGCACGACGAGCCAGCGCCCGCGCGGACGCTGGGCCCTGTGGGCGCCGACGCGGGCCGGGTCGCGAGGGACGTCGTCGAATCGGTCGCGCGGATAGGAGGACTGCGGCATCCCACTCATCGTAGTGCGACGAATCGGCGCGAACGGTGCGCGTTCCTAACGAAGCAGCCGAGCGCGTCGCGCGCTCCGCGCCTCGCGAAGGCGACGCAGGCGGCCGATGAGCAGCGGCGCGTACGCCTGCGCCGCGGGATCGTCCGTGAGGCGGCCGAGCAGCTGGTAGTACCGCGCCGGCTCGATGCCGAGCTTGCGACGCAGCGCCTCCTCCTTGTCGCCCGTGTGACGCGGCCATTCCGACTCGAAGGCGAGGATCGCGCGCGAGAGGTCATCGAGGCCGGTCGAGCCCGAGCCGTCGCGTGAGCTTTCGACGTGGACGTTCGACATGACTCGAGACTACGTCTGGGCCGCCCGGAGGCCGCTGAGGCGCGCTCAGATG
>JAJUIM010000176.1 GCA_029267645.1 Microbacterium sp. | reverse complement strand
GTCGGGGTGCCCCTCGACCCCCGGCACGCGCTCGGAGACGTTGCCTGCGGTCCAGGCGACGAGCTCCCAGCGCGGCAGCTCGGCGTGCAGTCGCGCGACGCGCTCCTTCGCCTCGTCGACGGCGGCGCGCATGGCGGGCGGGATGCGGACGGAATCGGTCATGGGATCCTCCCTGTCAGGACATGGTGCGCACGGCGGCGCGTTCGATCTCGAGGCCATCCGACCAGCGGTCCAGGAACGCCGCGTGGTCGTCGATCGCGTCGATGTCGGGCGCGATCGTGACGGATCCGTCGGAGGCGAAGATCCGCTCGGACAGCCAGTCGCTGAGCGCCGGCTGCGTCGATTCGGAGCAGGCATGCGCGTAGGCGGCCAGCACGGCCATGCCCCACGCGCCGCCCTCGCTCGCAGTGTCGGCGACCGCGACGGGCACGCCGAGCGCCTCGGCGAGCAGCTGCTGCGCGACGCCCTGCGTGCGGAAGACGCCGCCGTGGGCGCGCAGCTCGTCGATCTCGACGCCCTCGTCGGCGAGGGTGCGCATGCCGATCGCGAGCGTCGCGAAGGATCCGCGCACCTGCGCCCGCATGAGCCCCGCGAGGCTCAGCGCCGAACCGGGCGTGCGCGCGATGACGGGGCGCCCCTCGTCGAGGCCGACGATCGGCTCGCCCGACAGGTGGTTGTAGGCGAGGATGCCGTCGTCCGCCCCCTGATCGAGGGCGCCCGAGAGCAGCGCGGTAAACACGTCGTCGGCCGAGGCGGAGGCGCCGATCGCGCGCGCGAACTCGTGGAACACCCGCGCCCACTCGCCGATCTCGCTCGCGCCGTTGTTGCAGTGCACCATGGCCACGGGGTCGCCGGACGGCGTGGTGACGATGTCGATCTCGTCGTGGCGCGTGGCGAGCGGTCGCTCGAGCACGACCATGCTGAAGATGCTGGTGCCGGCGCTGACGTTGCCCGTGCGCGGCGTGACGGCGTTCGTCGCGACCATGCCGGTGCCGGCGTCGCCCTCCGGCGGGCAGGCGACGGCGCCGGGGCCGAGGGATCCGGTCTCGTCGAGCAGGCGCGCGCCCTCTTCCGTGAGGCGACCCGCAGCCTCCCCCGCGCGGCGCACGGCCGGCAGCACGTCGATGAGGCGGACGCGCCAGGCGCCCTCCGCGACGATGAGCTCGTCGGCACGGCGCAGCAGGTCCTGGTCGTAGTCGCCCGTCGCCGGGTCGATCGGGAACATGCCCGACGCGTCGCCGACGCCGAGAATCCGCTCGCCCGTGAGCAGCTCGTGCACGTACCCCGACAGCGTCGTGATGCGCGCGAGCCGCTCGACGTGCTCCTCGCGGTCGAGGATGGCCTGGAACAGGTGCGCGACCGACCAGCGCAGCGGGATGTTGACGTCGAGCGCCTCGGAGAGCGCCTCGGCGGCGCGGCCCGTGTTGACGTTGCGCCACGTGCGGAACGGCACGAGCTGATCGCCCGCCTCGTCAAGGGCGAGGTAGCCGTGCATCATCGCCGAGACGCCGACCGCCGACACCTGCTCGATGCGCACGCCGAATCGGCGCTCGACGTCGACCGCGAGGTCGGCATACGCGGCGCGCAGGCCGGCCCGCACGTCGTCGAGCGAATACGACCAGAGGCCGTCGACGAGCGCGTTCTCCCACTCGTGGCCGCCCGAGGCGAGCGTCTCGCCGCCCAGCGTCGTGAGACACGCCTTGATGCGCGTGGATCCGAGTTCGATCCCCAGCGCCGTGGATCCCGCGCGGATCGCCTCGCGCGTCTCCTCCGTCGTCAGCTGCTCCATCGCCTGATCAACCCCTTCGTCTCGTCCTTCACATGTTAGCGCTCACACATCGCCGGCCGGAACCCCGGATCACTCCCCGCTGCTCTCGCGCACGACGAGCTCGGGTGCGAGCGCCGCGACCGGTGCCTCGTCGGATCCCGCCGCTCGCAGCGCGACCGCGCCGAGCCGGGCGAACGGCTGGCGCACGGTCGTGAGCGACGGAACGAGGAATCCGCTGCCGTCGATGTCGTCGAAGCCCGCGACCGCGACGTCGTCGGGCACCCGGATCCCCTCCTCCGCGAACGCGCGCAGCGCGCCGAGCGCGAGGTAGTCGTTCGCCGCGGCGACGGCCGTGATCTCGCCCGCGCGGATCCCGCGCACGAGCTCACGCCCCACCCGATGGCCGTCCTCCGCACCCCAGCCGTCGGCGCGCACGACCGTGCCCCGCGCGCCGGCGCGTTCGACCGCGTCGCCGAAGCCGCGGGCGCGCTCGAGCGCGTCGAACCACGTGTCAGGCCCGTGAATGTGCGCGATGCGGTCGCGCCCGAGCGACACCAGGTGGTCGACGACCTCGGCCGCGCCCGCGTGCTGATCGACCGCGACGTAGCGCACGGACGAGTGCGCCGGCACGTCGCGCCGCGCGGCCACGACCACGACGGGCACGGGCGGCGTCACGTCGTCGAGCGCCTGCGCGACCGCGACGAGCGGCGCGACGACGATGACGCCGTCCACGCCCTGCGCCATGAGCTGATCGAACACGCGCGCTGCAGCCGCAGCATCGGGCGAGGGCAGCGCCGCGATCGACACGAACAGCCCCGCGTCTCTCGCCGCCTCCTCGATCGCGAGCGCCGTACTCGACGGGCCGAAGTGCGTCGTGCCGGTCGTGACGAGCCCGATCGTCGCGCTCCGCCTCGTCACGAGCGTGCGTGCGGCCTGGTTGCGCCGATACCCCAGCGCGTCGATCGCGGCCTGCACGCGCTCACGCGTCTCCGCGCGCACATACTCGTGGCCGTTGAGCACTCGCGACACCGTCTGGTGCGACACCCCGGCCGCCGCGGCGACGTCGGCCATCGACGGCGGTCTCGAAGTCGGCATGCCCACAGCGTAGCTACCCTCAGCGCTCCTTCAGACACGCCAGGGATCAGGCCCGATTGGTGCGCACCGCGCGATCTGGGTAAAGTAGTCTCTCGGTTCACGGCGCGACACAAACCGCGACGGAGACCATGCGCCTCTAGCTCAATCGGCAGAGCAACTGACTCTTAATCAGTGGGTTCAGGGTTCAAGTCCCTGGGGGCGCACCACGATCCCCGGAATCTCAGCGATTTCGGGGATTTTCGCATGGGTGACGATTGCGCTCGCCGAGAGCGTCGCCGTCACACACCGTGTACCCATCGTTCCGCGACCGCTCGATGTGAACGCAGGAAGTCGTCGTCTGACGCGCGCCTCGTCATCTCGTGCAGCACGGGATCCCGCTCTCGCGGGAGCGCGCCGGTAGCCTTGCTTCATGGCTTCCCCCGCGTTCGACCTCGCCGACGACCTCGCCCTCGCCCTGCGTCTCGCCGACGCGGCAGACGCCGAGACGATGCCGCGCTTCGATCGCGCGGGGCTCGAGGTCTCGCTCAAGGCCGACCGCTCGCACGTGACCGAGGCCGACCTCGCGTCTGAGCGTGCGATCCGCGCGCTCATCGAGGCGGAGCGCCCCGGCGACGCCGTGTTCGGCGAGGAGTTCGGCGCGACCGACGACGCCGCGCGTCGCTGGATCCTCGATCCGATCGACGGCACCGCGAACTTCCTGCGCGGCGTGCCCGCGTGGGGCACGATGATCGCCCTCGAGATCGACGGCGTCGTGCGCCTGGGCGTCGTCAGCATGCCGGCGTTCGGCCGGCGCTGGTGGGCGGCGGATGGCCTCGGCGCGTGGACGAACGAGGGCGACGAGCCCCGCCGCATCGCCGTGTCGACGGTCGACTCGCTCGAAGACGCCTCGCTCAGCTTCCAGTCGATTGCGCAGTGGCGACGCGCCGGCCGTCTCGAGGAGCTGCTCGCCCTGCAGGAGCGCGTGTGGCGCGACCGCGCCTACGGCGATGTCTGGGCGTACATGCTGCTCGCGGAGGGGCGCCTCGAGATCGTCGGCGAGTTCGACGTGAAGGAGTACGACGTCGCGGCTGCCGCCGCGATCGTGCGCGAGGCCGGCGGGCGCTTCACCTCGTTCGAGGGGCGCGACGCGCTCGACTCGCTGTCCGCGCTCGCGACCAACGGGCGGATCCACGACGCCGTCCTCGACGTGCTCGGCAGTCGCACATGACGCTCGGACGCCGCATCGCGATCGCGGGCCTCGCCGGGGCCGCCGCGCTCGCCCTCGCGTCCTGCACGGGCGGCGGCGATGACGCCCCGGAGACCGCCGAGACGCCCGCCGAGGAGCTGACGTGCGAGACGATCCTCCGGCCGTCGTTCGTCACCGAGCTGACCGATCTCGGCTGGAGCGCGCGGCAGGATCCCTTCCGCGTCGGCGAGCACGAGCTGAAGGGCGGCGTGCAATGCGTGTGGGGCGACTACGAGCACGGCACCGACATCGCGCAGATGTACGGCTGGGCGCCCGTGTCGGCCGAGCAGTCGACCGAGCTGCAGACCTACCTCGAGGACAACGGCTGGCTCAAGGAGGAGGAAGGCGACTACGTCTACCTCACCGAGAATCCCGAGATCGTCAGCTACATCCCCGAGGGCGAGTACGGCATGACCTACCAGTTCGCCGACGGGTGGGTCGCCATGGCCGACACGAAGCAGGGCCTCGACCTCATCACCTGGCGCGGGTGAGGCGTATCGTGGCGCCCCACACCCGAATCCGGTTCAGGAGGCGCTCCGCATGACGCACACACCCGACACCGCGCGCCGGTCCCCCATCCCGCTGTTCGTCACGGCCGGCGTGCTGTTCGTCGTCGCGG
>JAJUIM010000400.1 GCA_029267645.1 Microbacterium sp. | reverse complement strand
CGCAGCACAACCCGGCCGGATCCGGCGGAAATCGTCATCGATTCGCCCTTCCGTTCGGGAGGATCGGCGTTGTAGGGTCTGCGGACCAGGTGCGTTGATCACTGTCGAAGGGGATGGTGGCGATGGACGGAATGCCGGATCGGGCCGAGATCGTCGTGATCGGCGCGGGCATCGTGGGCAACGCGCTCGCGAAGCACCTCGCAGACCTCGGCAGGCGAGACATCCTGCTCATCGACAAGGGTCCGCTGCCGGATCCGGGCGGATCGACGGGCCACGCGTCGAACTTCGTCTTCCCCGTCGACCACTCGCGTGACATCACCGATCTCACGACCGACTCGATGCGGCAGTACGCCGAGCTCGGCGTCCTGATCCAGAGCGGCGGCATCGAGGCCGCCCGCACGCCCGAGCGCCTGCAGGAGCTCACCCGCCGCATGTCATCGGCGCTCGCGTGGGGCGTCGACGCCGAGCTCATCTCGCCGCGCCGCATCCGCGAGCTCGTGCCGGGGATCCGCGAGGATCTGCTGCTCGGCGGCTTCCACACGCCGTCGGGCGCGATCGTGGATCCCGTGCGCGCGGGCGAGCTGTTCCGCGCGCAGGCGGGCGACGCGCTCACCGTCTGCGCCGAGACCGAGGTCGTCGGCATCGACACGGCACCCGCGGCGGACGGTCCGCGCGTCACGCGGGTGCGCACCGACCGCGGCGACGTCGAGACCGACCTCGTCGTCGTCGCGTGCGGTGTGTGGAGCCCGCGGATCGCGGCCATGGCGGGCGCGACGATCCCGCTCACCCCCGCCGTGCACCAGATGGCCGACTTCGGCCCGATCCCGCAGCTGGAGGCGACGGGCGAGGTCATCGCCATGCCGCTGCTGCGCGACATGGACGCGAAGATGTACGAGCGCCAGCGCGGCGCCGACCTCGAGGTCGGCTCGTACGCGCACCGCCCGCTGCTGCACCGGCCGGAGGGGATCCCGCCGCTCGGGCAGGGCCCGCAGACGTCGCCGACGCGCATGCCGTTCAGCGCCGACGACTTCGCGCCGCAGCTGGCGCAGGCGCGCGAGCTGTTCGGCGAGCTGCTGGATCAGCCGGGCGTCGAGCAGCGCGACGCGATCGACGGCCTGCTGTCGATCACGCCCGACGGGCACCCCGTGCTGGGCGAGACCGCCGAGGTGCGGGGCCTGTGGTCGGCGGCCGCGGTGTGGATCAAGGAGGGCCCCGCGGTCGGCCGCGCCCTCGCCGAGCGGATCGTCGCGGGCTCCAGCGAGATCGACATCGACGCCGCCGACGTTGCACGCTTCCCGGCCCACGCCCGCTCGCGCGCGTTCGTCGAGCGGCGCTCGGCCGAGGGATTCCCGAAGATCTACGGCATCAGCCACCCGCGCGAGCAGTACGCGAGCGAGCGCCCCGTGCGCACCTCGCCCCTACACGACCGCACGCGGGCCCTCGGCGCCGAGTTCTACGAGGCCTCGGGGTGGGAGCGGCCGCAGTGGTATCGCGCGAACGCCCGCCTCGTCGGCGACTACGCCTCGCAGATTACGCCCCG
Source organism: Microbacterium sp. (assembly GCA_029267645.1). Classification (GTDB taxonomy): domain Bacteria; phylum Actinomycetota; class Actinomycetes; order Actinomycetales; family Microbacteriaceae; genus Microbacterium. The sequence continues at coordinate 500 of JAJUIM010000400.1, read as the reverse complement.
CACGCACGAGTGGGACGAGCGCTGGTGGTCGCCCGTCATCGAGGCCGAGCACCTCGCGATGCGCGATCGCGCCGCCCTGTTCGACCTGTCGGCGTTCTCGGTGTTCGAGGCGTCGGGCCGAGGCGCCCTCGCCTTCCTGCAGCGCGCCGCCGTCGCGCAGATCGACAGGGATCCGGGCACCGTCATCTACACGCCCCTGCTCGACGCGGGCGGCGGGTTCCGGGCCGACCTCACGATCGTGCGGCTCGGCGACGACCGGTTCCAGATCATCACGGGCGCGGCCGACGGACCCCGCGACTTCGCGTGGCTGCGGCGGCTGCTGCCGGGCGACGGATCCGTGCACCTCGCCGACCTCACCTCGGCGCGCGGCGCGATCGGGCTGTGGGGCCCGCGCGCCCGAGCGATCGCCGAGCGGGTCGTCGACGCCGACGTGTCGCACGAGGGATTCGGCTTCGCGACGGCGCGCGAGGCGCACGTGGGCGGGATCCCCGCCCTCCTCG
>JAJUIM010000265.1 GCA_029267645.1 Microbacterium sp. | reverse complement strand
TCACGGCCCACCAGGCGGCGAGCACGACGAGCGGAACGACGGCCCCGCCCGCGATCTTGACCCACGTGCGCGACGTGAGGGGCACGAGCGGTCGCTCGGCCCCCTTCGCCTCGGTCGCGGTCGCCGTCATCCGGCCGCCTCTGCGGCGAACTCGTCGTGGATGATCGTGTCGAGCGCCTCGTCGACCGACTCCTGGCCGCCCTGCACGTCGCCCGAGTCGACGATGACGGGTGCGATCTTCTCGAGCACGGCGAGCTGGTCGTCGCCGGGCACGCCCGAGACGTCGAGGTTCGAGCGCTCCTCGATCACGGTCGTCGCGACCTCGATGTCGATCGATGCGGCCTCCGCCAGCAGCTCCGCAGTCTCCTCGGGGTGCTCGAGCGCCCAGGCGCGCGCCTCCTCGTACGCGTCGACGACGACCTGTGCGACGTCGGCGTGGTCCGTGATGAAGCTCTCTGACGCGTTGAGGAAGCCGTAGGTGTTGAAGTCGACGTTGCGGTAGACGAGCTCGTCGCCCGACTCGACCTCGGCCGCCGCCATGATCGGGTCGAGGCCCGACCAGGCGTCGACGGATCCGCTGTCGAGCAGCGCGCGGCCGTCGGCGTGCTGCACGTTCTGCACCTCGACGTCGTCGAGCGTGAGGCCGGCCTCCTCGAGCGCCTGCAGCAGGAAGAAGTAGGGGTCGGTGCCCTTCGTAGCGGCGATCGTCGCGCCCTCGAGGTCGTCGAGCGAGGCGATGTCGCTGTCGGGGCCGACGACGATCGCCGACCACTCGGGCTGCGAGTAGATGTCGATGACCTTGATGGGCGAGCCGTTGGCGCGCGCGAGTAGCGCGGCGGATCCGGCCGTCGAGCCGACGTCGACCGATCCCGAGCGCAGCAGCTCGTTGGCCTTGTTGCTGCCGGCCGACTGCACCCACTCGACCGTCACGTCGTCGCCGAGCGCGTCTTCGATGAGGCCCTGGTCGCGCACGACGAGGCTCAGCGGATTGTAGGTCGCCCAGTCGATCTTGAGCGTGTCGGTCGACCACGACCCCGAGCCAGCGGCGTCGGATCCCGAGCCCGCGTCGGCGCTCTCGCCCTGCAGGCAGCCCGTCGTCATGAGCACCATCACCCCGGCGACGGCGGTCGCGGGAATGAGTCGGCGGGTGAGGGTGCTCATGCGGTCTCCTTGGTGGTGAGCGGATCGTGGTGGGTCACGCCCAGCCCGTCGAGCAGGCTGGTGCGCAGGTCGGTGAGGGCGCGGGCGCCGCGGTCGCGCGGACGCGCGCCGGGAACCGGCACGACGCGCGCGAGGGATCCGTGTGCGTGCGCGCGAGGCGAGGCGTCGTCGCGCGCGGATCCGTGCGGGCCGGCGGATCCCGCCGCGCCGAGCCCCGAGGACGATCCGAGGGCGACGATGCGGGCGCGGGGCCGCTCGGGCTCGGCCTGCTGCGCGTGCAGGTTGCGCAGCAGGAGGACGCGGTCGGCGAGGTAGAGCGCCTCCTCGACGTCGTGCGTGACGAGCAGCACGGTCGTCGGCTGCGCGCGGTGGATGTCGAGCAGCAGGTCGTGCATGCGAAGGCGGGTGAGCGCGTCGAGCGCGCCGAACGGCTCGTCGAGCAGCAGCACGCGCGGGCTGCGGGCGAGGGCGCGGGCGAGCGAGGCGCGCTGGGCCATGCCGCCCGAGACCTCGCTCGGGCGCTGCCCCGCCGCGTGCGTGAGTCCGACGAGCTCGAGCAGCTCCTCGACGCGCTCGCGGCCCGCGGCCTTCTTCGTGCCGCGCGGCAGGCCGAGCGCGACGTTCTGCGCGATCGTGCGCCAGGGGAGCAGTCGCGGCTCCTGGAAGGCGATCGCGGTCGCGTCGTCGTGCGCGCGGGCCGCCTCGCCGTCGAGCGTGATGCTGCCCGAGGTCGGCGCATCGAGGCCGCCGATGAGGCGCAGCAGCGTCGACTTGCCGCAGCCCGAGGGGCCGACGACGGCGACGATCTCGCCCGGCGCGAGGTCGAGCGAGACGTCGCTCAGCACCGTGCGCGGGCCCTCGGCAGTGGGGAAGGTGCGCTCGACGTCCGCGAGGCGCACGGCGCCCGCAGGCGTGCGGTTCGGGGCGGCGTCGGAGGCGGGCATGCCCTCCAGAATGCGGGGCGCGTCTCACGGCGTGGAAATCCAGGCGCAACACAGCGACATATGAGCGCTTTGGCAGTTCCGCGGTGCCGCGGTAGTGTGGTCAGACCACAGATCCGATGCGGGAGGGACGATGGCCGAGACGAAGGCCTGGCGCGTGGTGCTCGAGCACGTCGAGCGCCGCCTCCGCGACGGATCCCTCGGGCCCGGCGACCGGCTTCCTGGCGAGCGCGATCTCGCCATGCAGCTCGGCGTCGGCCGCTCGAGCGTGCGCGAGGCGCTGCGCGTGCTCGAGGTCATGGGCGTGCTGCACACGGCGACGGGATCCGGCCCGCGCGCGGGCGCCGTCATCACGACGTCCGCGGGGTCGGGCGTCGCGCAGGTGCTCGGGCTGCAGGCCGCCGCGCAGGCCTTCGCATTCGACGACGTCGTGCAGACGCGCCTCGTGCTCGAGACGGCGGTCGCGGGATCCCTTGCGGCCGAGCGCCCGCCGCTCGAGCGGTCGGCCGCGCTGCTCGACGTCATGGACGACGCCTCGCTGTCGCCCGACGAGTTCCTCGCGCTCGATGCCCAGTTCCACAGCACGCTCGCCGAGGCCACGGGCAACGCGGTCTTCGGTGCGATCATGACGGGCCTGCGGGCCGCCATCGAGACGTACGTGCAGTCGGGAGCGCACGAGATCGCCGACTGGCAGGCGGCACGAGAGAAGCTGCAGCGCGAGCACAGGGGAGTGCTCGCCGCGATCGACGCAGGCGACGCCGCCGAGGCGAGCAAGCGGATCCACGACCACATCAGCGGGTACTACGCATCGACGCGTGCCCGCGTCTGACGAGAACACGAGAAGGGATGCACATGGTTCAGCGACAGTTTCCGAAGCCTCGAGAGGTGATGGAGTTCCTGAAGATCAAGATGCCCGAGTTCGGCAAGGACGCCCGGCTGAAGAAGGCGCTCACGATCTCCGACCTGCGCAAGATCGCGAAGCGACGCACGCCCGCCGCCGCGTTCGACTACACCGACGGCGCGGCCGACCAGGAGCTGTCGATGCAGCGCGCCCGCCAGGCGTTCGAGGACATCGAGTTCCACCCC
>JAJUIM010000336.1 GCA_029267645.1 Microbacterium sp. | reverse complement strand
GTTCACGTTCTTCGGCGTGGGCGCCGCGAAGGGATCCGCGCCCGGTGCCGCCATCATCCACTTCTTCGGCGGCATCCACGAGGTGTACTTCCCGTACGTGCTCATGAAGCCGTCGCTGCTCATCGCGGTGATCGCGGGCGGTATGTCGGGCGTCGCCGTCAACGCGCTGTTCGACACGGGCCTGCGAGCCCCCGCCGCGCCCGGATCGATCATCGCTGTGCTCATCCAGACGCCCGGCAGCGACTACCTCGGCATCATCCTCGCCGTCGTGATCTCCGCCGCCGTGACGTTCGCGATCGCGGCCGTGATCCTGCGCGCGAGCCGCCGCCGCGACCTCGCGAACGCCGACGACACGTTCTCGGCCGCCGTCGCGCAGACGCAGGCGAACAAGGGCAAGGGCTCGGCCGTGCTGTCGGGCCTCGCGGGCGCGCAGACGGCCGCGACGAAGGCGATCGAGCGGGTCGTGTTCGCGTGCGACGCGGGCATGGGATCCTCCGCGATGGGCGCGAGCGTGCTGCGCAAGAAGTTCAAGGACGCGGGCATCGAGGGCGTGAACGTCACGAACAAGTCGATCGCGAACCTCGACGGCACGGCCGACCTCGTCGTGACGCAGTCGCAGCTGACCGACCGCGCGCGCCAGAACGAGCCCGACGCCCTCCACGTCTCGGTGGGCCAGTTCATGAACGCTCCCGAGTACGACGAGGTCGTGCAGATGCTGCTGGCGCAGCGCGACGGCTCGGCCCCCGCGGCGGACGCGGCTCCGGAGGCCTCGGCGCCTGCCGAGCCTGCCGCCGAGGCGCAGGCGGCGACGGGCGGCGACGTCCTGCAGCGCGAGTTCGTGCGGATCCACGAGGGGTCCGCGACGCGCGACGAGGCGCTCGCCGAGGCCGCCGGCATCCTCGAGGGCGCGGGCGCCGTGACGGGCGACTACCTGCAGGCCATGAAGGACCGCGAGGCGACCGTCTCGACGTTCATGGGCAACGGCCTCGCGATCCCCCACGGCACCGACGCGGCCAAGGACGCCGTGCTCGGGTCCGCCCTCTCGGTCGTCCGCTACGACGGCGGCGTCGACTGGGGCGACGGCGACACGGCGACCTTCGTCGTCGGCATCGCCGGCAAGGGCGGCGCGCACCTCGAGATCCTCCAGTCGGTCGCGATGCAGTTCGGCGACGAGGACACGGTCGCCCGCCTGCGCGCGGCGGAGACGCCCGACGAGCTGTTCACGCTGCTCAAGGGAGGCCTCTCGTGAGCGCCAAGACCGCAGTGCACTTCGGCGCGGGCAACATCGGCCGCGGCTTCGTCGGCATGCTCCTCGCCGAGGGCGGGTACGACATCGTCTTCTCCGACGTCGCCGCCCCGCTCGTCGACGCGCTGCGCGAGGCCGACAGCTACACGGTGCACGAGGTCGGCGAGGGCGGTCGCGACGTCGTCGTGACGGGCTTCACGGCCGTCAACAGCGCCGAGGATCCTGACGCCGTGGCCGACCGCGTCGCGGCGGCCGACGTCGTCACGTGCGCCGTCGGCCCCACCGTGCTGCGCTTCATCGCGCCGCACGTGCTCGAGGGGATCCGCCGCCGGCCGGCGGACGCCGCGCCCCTCCAGGTGATGGCGTGCGAGAACGCGATCGGCGCGACCGACCAGCTGCGCGGCCACATCGAGGAGCTCGCGAGATCCGACTGGCAGGCGCTCGCGCCGCGCGCGGTCTTCGCGAACACGGCCGTCGACCGCATCGTGCCGGGGCAGCCGGAGGGAGGCGGCATCGACGTGACGGTCGAGCCGTTCTTCGAGTGGGCGATCGAGCGGGCGCCGTTCGGCGACACCCCGCCGACGATCCCCGGCGCGCACTTCGTCGACGACCTCGCCCCGTACATCGAGCGCAAGCTCTTCACGGTCAACACGGGCCACGCCGCGACGGCCTACTTCGGCGCGCGCGCGGGCTTCGAGAAGATCGCCGACGCGCTCGCCGACGAGGGGGTCGAGCGCCAGGTCTCGGCCGCGATCGCCGAGACGAGCGCCGTGCTCGCAGCGAAGCACGGCTTCTCCGACGCGGAGCTCGCCGAGTACCGCGCGACGATCCTCGCGCGGTTCAAGAACCCGGCCCTCCCCGACACGGTCCGCCGCGTCGGTCGCCAGCCGCTGCGCAAGCTGTCGCGCCACGAGCGCTTCATCGGCCCCGCGGCCGAGGCGGCCGAGCGCGGCCTCGGCGTGCTGGGGCTGCTCGGCGCCGTCGACGCGGCGCTCGCGTTCGACGACCCGGAGGATCCGCAGGCGGTCGAGCTGCGCGAGAAGCTCGGCGCCCTCGACGCCGACGCCTTCACGGCCGAGGTGACGGGGCTCGGCGCGGACCACCCGCTCTACGGCCCCGTGCTCGACGTCGTCGCGCGCCACACGGCGTAGCGCACGCCCGCGAAGCCCGTGCAACGGGGCCGCGAGAGAATGGACGCATGAGCTCCTTCCCTCCCGCGGCCCCGCAGCCGGCCCCCGCGCGCCCCGGCAAGACCCTGCCCGTCCTGGCGCTC
>JAJUIM010000343.1 GCA_029267645.1 Microbacterium sp. | reverse complement strand
GCCGAGCTCGACCCGCTCGCGCCGCAGTCGCCGACCAACCCCTCCGAGGTGCCGAGCGTCTACGACGTCGCGGTGTTCGAGAACCGCTCGCCCTCGCTCGGCCCCGCGCTCGCGGAGGCCACGGGAGACGTGCCGCAGGCTGAGGACGCCCCGCGCGGCCTCGACGACCTCGACGCGCCCGGCCTCGGTCGCACGCGCACGGCGATCGGCCGATGCGAGGTCGTGTGCTTCAGCCCCGAGCGCACGGGCAGCTTCGGCACCCAGACGGTCACGCGCGCCCGCACCGTCATCGAAGCGTGGGCAGACCGCACGGCCGCCCTCGGGGCGCTGCCCGGCGTCGAGCAGGTGTTCCCGTTCGAGAACCGCGGCGAGCAGATCGGCGTCACGCTGCACCACCCGCACGGGCAGATCTACTCGTACCCGTACGTCACGCCGCGCACGCGCGCCCTCCTCGCGCAGATCGAGCGCGAGGGATCCGACCTCTTCGAGCGCATCATCGCGTTCGAGCAGCAGGGTCCGCGCGTCGTCATCGACGCCGAGCACTGGATCGCGTACGTGCCGTTCGCGGCCCGCTGGCCCGTCGAGGTGCACCTCGTGCCGCGCCGCCACGCCGCCGACTTCACCGAGCTCACGGCCGACGAGCGCGACGAGCTCGCCCGCGTCTACCTGCGCCTGCTGCGCGGCGTCGACGCGCTCTACGACACCCCAACCCCCTACATCGCCGCGTGGCACCAGGCACCCGTGCGCGTCGGCCGCGACGCCGTGCGCCTGCACCTGCAGCTCACGTCGCCGCGCCGCGGCGCCGACAAGCTGAAGTTCCTCGCCGGATCCGAGGCCGCCATGGGCGCCTGGACCGCCGAGATCCCGCCCGAGATGAGCGCGGAGCGACTCCGCGCGGCGATCGACTCCGTCAGCGAGGTGCTGTGATGACCCCCTCCGCCCAGGAAGCCTCTGCGCTCTTCGAGCGACTCGTCGGATCTGCGCCCGAGCGGGTGTGGTCGGCGCCGGGCCGCGCGAACCTCATCGGCGAGCACACCGACTACAACGAGGGCTACGTGCTGCCGTTCGCGATCGAGCACCGCACGTACGCGGCCGTCGGGCGCCGCCGCGACGGCATCATCCGCGTCGCCTCGACGTTCGATCCGAACCCGGTCGAGGTCGCGATCGTCGAGCTGCCCGCCCTGTTCGGCGGCGACCCGGGGGAGGCCGTGCAGAGCGGCGACGTGCCCGAGTGGGCCGCGTACCCGCTCGGCGTGGCGTGGGCCGCGCTCGCGCACGTCGACGCGACGCACGCCCAGATCCCTGGCGTCGACATCGCGCTGGCGAGCGACGTGCCGATCGGCGCGGGCCTGTCGTCGTCGGCGGCCATCGAGGGCGCCACGGTCGGCGCGCTCGACGACCTGTGGCACCTCGGCCTCACGCCCCTCGACATGTCGCAGATCGGCCGCACGGCCGAGAACCTCGCGGTCGGTGCGCCCACGGGCATCATGGATCAGGTCGCCTCGATCATGGGCGAGACCGACTCGGCGACGTTCCTCGACTGCCGCACGCTCGAGACGCAGCCCGTCGACCTCGGCTTCGCGCGCGAGGGGCTGCGCGTGCTCGTGATCGACACGAAGGTGTCGCACTCGCACTCGACGGGCGGCTACCGCGATCGCCGCGAGGCGTGCGAGCGCGGGGCGCGCGAGATGGGCGTGAAGGCGCTGCGCGACCTCACGACGGGCGACCTGGATCGCGCGAAGCGGATCCTCGACGACGTCACCTTCCGCCGCGTCGCCCACGTCGTGACCGAGAACCAGCGCGTGCTCGACACGGTCGACACGCTGCGCGCCGAGGGGCCGCGCGCGATCGGCGGCCTGCTCGTCGCCTCGCACGTATCGATGCGCGACGACTTCGAGATCTCGGTGCCCGAGCTCGACACGGCCGTCACCGCGGCGCTCGAGGCGGGCGCGATCGGCGCACGCATGACGGGCGGCGGGTTCGGCGGCGCGGCCATCGCGCTCGTCGAGGCCGACCGCGTCGCCGAGACGAAGCGCGCGGTCGCGCAGGCGTTCGCCGACGCGGGCTTCGCCGAGCCGCACCAGTTCACGGTCGCGCCCTCGCACGGCGTGCTGCGCGACGCGTAGGGCTACGCGAACCGCAGGAAGCCGTCGACGAGCAGCGCGCGCACGGCCGGCAGGAGGGCGGCGCGCAGCGCCTGCTCGTCGACCTCGAGCAGCTGTGCGATCGCGCCCGTGATCTGCCCCACCGTCAGCTCGCCGTCGCTCGCGCCGACGAGGCCCGCGAGGGCCGGATCCGCCTGCACCGAGCGGCCGAAGCCGCCGCCCTGGCGCAGCTCGATGACGGTCGGGTGCTCGGACCCGGGCGTGTGGTGGCGCGCCTCGGTCACGTCGGGCGCCGCGCGCAGCACGCGGGCCTCGAGCTCGTCGTCGGAGAGCGCCGCCTGCGCGTCGTGCGCCGCGAGCGCGTCGG
>JAJUIM010000387.1 GCA_029267645.1 Microbacterium sp. | reverse complement strand
GTGTTCTGCGCCAACGACCAGATGGCCCTCGGCCTCTACCGCGCCCTCGCCGAGGCCGGTCGATCGGTGCCGCGCGACGTGAGCGTCGTCGGCTTCGACGACACGACCGACGGCCGCGCCTACGCCCCGCCGCTCACGAGCGTGCACCACGAGTTCGCCGATGTCGGCCGCCGCTGCATCGCCGCCGCCCTCGCGCTCGCGCGCGACGAATCGGCCGAGCCGCTTTCGGTCGTCGGCACCGAGCTCATCGTGCGCGAGAGCACGGCGCCGCCCGCTTCATAGACGCTCGACCTCGATCACGAGCGCCTGCTGCGGCGCGAGCGTCGGCAGCGGCAGGCCGACCGTCGCGAGCGCGGCGGCGGGCAGCACGACGCCCTCGCGCGCCCGCTGCACCCACTCGGGCAGCTCGTCCTGCATGATGCGCGCGCGACCGGCGTCGTCGAGGATCCGCACGTGCACCGATCCGTCGGCGCCGAGGCCCGGGAACGTGACGGCGCCCGATCGGGCCTGGGGCGCCTGATCCGTGCGGGTGAGGCGGAACACGGCGCGTGATCCGTCGTGCGCAACGACGCCGTCGAGCACCGCGCCCGCGTCGAGCCCGTCGCCGTGCACGACGCGGCCCGTGTGCGTCAGCGGCCGCAGGCGCTTGTAGAGCGCCGCCCAGGCGGCGAGCGCATCGAGCTCGTCGTCGTCGCACTCGAGCAGGTTCCACTCGATGCCCGCGTGGCCGAACAGCGTCGACGCCGTGCGGTAGCCCAGGTCGGTCGTGCGACCCGTCGTGTGGGCGCGCGGCGGGCCCACGTGGCCGCCGATCATCTCGGGCGGCACGACGAGGCTCGTGAACCGCTCGATGCGGCCGCGCTCGACGGGGTCGTTGCAGTCGGACGCCCACACGCGGTCGGTGCGCGAGAGGATGCCGAGATCGATGCGGGCGCCGCCAGCCGAGCACGACTCGATCTCGAGGCTCGGGTGGCGCTCGCGCAGCGCCTCGATGAGCCGATAAAGCGCGCGGGTCTGCGCGCCGACGATGGGACGGTCGGATCCGTCGCGCCGCGCGACCGCCTCGAGCAGCTCGCGGTTGTGATCCCACTTGATGTAGTCGATGCCGTACTCGGCGACGAGCGCGGAGATGCGCTCGAACAGATGCCGCCACGCGTCGGGGTGCGAGATGTCGAGCACGTGCTGCCCGCGCATCGGCGCGCCGAGGCCCTGCGAGGGGCCGAGGATCCAGTCGGGGTGCTCGCGCGCGAGGTCGGAGTCGAGGTTGACCATCTCGGGCTCGAACCACAGCCCGAAGCTCATGCCGTGCCCGCGCACGACGTCGACGAGGGGGCCGAGCCCATCGGGCCAGACGTCGTCTGCCACGACCCAGTCGCCGAGGCCGGCCGTCGTGCCGCGGCGCGCGCCGAACCAGCCGTCGTCGAGCACGACGCGCTCGACGCCCACGCGCGCAGCACGGTCGACGAGGCGCGTGAGGGTCGGCAGATCGTGGTCGAAGTACACCGCCTCCCACGTATTGAGCACGAGCGGCCGCGGCGCGCTCGGGTGGCTCGCTCGCGCCCGCAGCCGCGCGTGCAGCCGCGCCGCGACGCCGTCGAGCCCCTCGGCCGACCACACGAAGACGGCTGTGGGGGCGCGGTACTCCTCGCCCGCGCCCAGCCGCACCTCGCCCGGCGCGAGCCCCTCGCCGACGCCGATCGCGCCCGCGTGCGACCCGGCGCCCTCGGGCAGCCGCTCGGCGAGGTAACGCGGATTGCCGCTCCACGCGAGGTGCGCGGCCCACACCTCGCCCGCCCCGAACGAGAAGCCCGGCGTGCCGGCAGCGAGCAGGAACGGCGAGTCGTGGCCCGGCCTGCCGCGCCGGCCCTCCCGCACGTGTGCGCCGAACGCGAAGGGGATCCGCTGCGGCGCGCGCTCGCGACACCAGCGCCCCGTGAAGTCGAGCAGCTCGCCCGCGCGCTCGGGAACGGGCATCATCGCGGTGAGCGCCAACAGGTCGAAGACCGCCTCGCTGTGCCCGTCGTTCGTCAGCTCGTGGTCGATCGTGAGCACGCCGTGCTCATCGAGCTCGAGCGAGATCGCCGCCACGAGGCCCGTGACCTCGTCTGCGAGCTCGAGGCGCAGGCGGCGCC
>JAJUIM010000218.1 GCA_029267645.1 Microbacterium sp. | reverse complement strand
GATGCGCGGATCCGATGCGAGCCATTCCGCGACCACGCGCGCGTTCGCGACGTGCGCGTCCATGCGCTGGGGGAGGGTCTCGACGCCCTGCAGGAGTGTGAACGCCGACTGCGCGCTGAGGGTCGGGCCGATGTCGCGCAGCTGCTCGCTGCGCAGCTTCGTGAGGAAGCCGTACTCGCCGAAGTTGTCCCACCAGCGGATGCCGCCGTACGACGGCACGGGCTCGGTCATGGTCGGGAAGCGGCCGTTGCCCCAGTCGAACGTGCCGGCCTCGACGACGATGCCGCCGAGCGTCGAGCCGTGCCCGCCGAGGAACTTCGTGACCGAGTGCACGACGATGTCGGCGCCGTGCTCGATCGGACGGCAGAGGTACGGGGTCGCGAGCGTCGAGTCGACGACGAGCGGCACGCCCGCGTCGTGCGCGACCTTCGCGAGGCCCTTGAGGTCGGGGATCTCGCCGCCGGGGTTCGCGATCATCTCGACGTACACGGCCTTCGTGTTCTCGCGGATCGCGGCCGCGTAGTCGGCGGGATCCGACGACGTCACGAAGGTCGTCTCGACGCCGAGGCGCCGCAGCGTCACGTCCAGGAGCGTCACGGTGCCGCCGTACAGCTGGCTGGCGGCGACGATGTGGTCGCCCTGACCCGTGAGCGCCGCGAACGTGATGAACTCGGCCGACATGCCGCTCGCGGTCGCGACGGCGCCGATGCCGCCCTCGAGCGACGCCACGCGCTCCTCGAGCGCGGCGACCGTCGGGTTGCCGATGCGCGAGTAGATGTTGCCGTACTTCTGCAGCGCGAAGAGGTTCGCGGCGTCGTTCGCGTCGTCGAAGACGAACGAGGTCGTCTGGTAGATCGGAACGGCGCGCGCGCCCGTCGTCGCGTCGGGCGTGCCGCCCGCGTGGAGGGCCCGGGTGCGGAACCCGAACTGGTGCTCGCTCATGTGGTCTCCTTCTCGCGGGCCCGGCGCACGGCCTCTCGCACGCCGTCGACGGCCCAGGGGTTCTGCAGACTCGTGGTGTCGCCGAGCGTATCGCCCTGCCACAGCTGCGCGAGCAGCCGCCGCAGGATCTTGCCCGACCGGGTCTTGGGCAGCTCGGGCACGCGCACGACGTGCTTCGGCTTCGCGATGGGCCCGATGTCGTGCGCGACCTGCCGCCTGAGGGCGTCGGGGTCTGCGGCGCCGGCGGATCCGTCGACGACGAAGGCCGCGACGGCCTGCCCCGTGAGCGGATCCGCGACGCCCGTGACGCCCGCCTCGCCGACGGCGGGATGGGCGACGAGCGACGACTCGATCTCGATCGTCGACAGCCGGTGCCCCGAGACGTTCACGACGTCGTCGAGGCGCCCGAGGATCCAGACGTAGCCGTCGGCGTCGACCGTCGCGCCGTCGCCCGCGACGTAGTACGCGCCGTGCTCGCCGCGGCCGGCGAAGGGCGCCCAGTACGAGTCGCGATAGCGCTCGGGGTCGCCCCACACCGTGCGGGCCATGCCGGGCCACGGGCGACGCGCGACGAGCGTGCCCGAGCGGCCGGGCGCCACCGGATCGCCCGCGTCGTCGACGACGGCCATGTCGATGCCGGGCAGCGCGACGGTCGCGGATCCGGGCTTCAGGGTCGTCACGCCGGGCAGCGGCACGATCATGGCGGCGCCGGTCTCGGACTGCCACCACGTGTCGACCACGGGGGTCTCGTCGCGGCCGAAGTTGCGGCGGAACCACACCCACGCCTCGGGGTTGATGGCCTCGCCGACCGTGCCGAGCAGGCGGATCGTCGACAGGTCGTGCCCCTCGGGCAGCGCGTCGCCGAACCAGGTCATGAAGGTGCGGATGAGCGTGGGCGCCGTGTAGTAGACGGTCACGCCGTAGCGCTCGATGATCTCGAGGTGTCGCTCGCGGTGCGGGGTGTCGGGCGTGCCCTCGTAGATCACCTGCGTGAGCCCGTTCGACAGCGGTCCGTAGATCTCGTAGGTGTGGGCGGTGACCCACGCGAGGTCGGCGGTGCACCAGTGCACGTCGTCGGGCTTCGCGTCGAAGTGCGCCCAGTGCGCCCAGCTCGCGTGCGCGAGGTAGCCGCCCGACGTGTGCACGAGGCCCTTCGGCTTCCCCGTCGTGCCCGACGTGTAGATGATGAAGAGCGGGTGCTCGGCGTCGAAGGGCTCTGGGTCGTGCTCGGCGGGCGCGGCGTCGACGACGTCGTGCCACCACACGTCGCGCCCCTCCGTCCACGGCACGTCCTGCCCCGTGCGACGCACGACGAGCACGTGCTCGAGGTGTGGCAGGTCGTGCGCGGCCTCGTCGGCGGCTGACTTCACCTCGACGGCGGATCCGCGCCGGTGCTGTCCGTCGGTCGTCACGAGCAGCTTGGCGCGCGTGTCCTCGAGCCGGAAGCGCACGGCGTCGGCCGAGAAGCCGCCGAACACGAGCGAGTGCACGGCGCCGATGCGGGCGCACGCGAGCGCGATCACGACCGTCTCGATGAGCACGGGCAGGTAGACGACGACGCGGTCGCCGGGACCGATGCCGAGCGAGAGCAGGCCGTTCGCCGCCTGCGAGACGCGGCGCTGCAGGTCGGCGTACGTGACGGCGACGCGGTCGCCCGGCTCGCCCTCGAAGAACAGCGCGACCTTGTCGCCGCGCCCCGCCTCGACGTGGCGGTCGACGCAGTTGTAGGCGACGTTGAGGCGCCCGCCGACGAACCACTCGGCCGCAGGCACCGACAGCTCGCCGTCGTCGCCGCGCACGGGCGGCGACCACGTGTGGGCCGTGTGCCACGGCTCGGCCCAGTCGAGGCGGCTTGCCGCGCGCTCCCAGAACGCCACGGGATCCTTCTCGGCCTCCGCGTAGATCTCGGGGCCGACGTTCGCCTGCGCCGCGAACGCGGCGGGCGCGGGGAAGGAACGGTGCTCGTTGAGTCTCGCCTCGGTCATCACATCCACCTCTTCAGCACGCTGCGCTCGAACAGCACGAGGATCGTGTTCGTGAGCGTGCCGAGCAGCGCGAGCAGCACGATCGCGAGCAGGATCCGGTCGACGCGGCCCGTCTGCTGCGAGTCGTTCAGCATCCAGCCGAGGCCCATCGACGCGCCGAGCAGCTCGGCGGCGACGAGGAACAGCCACGCCTGCGCGAGCGCGAGGCGCAGGCCCGAGACGACCGACGGGATCACGGCCGGCAGCTGCACGGTGCGGAAGAGGCTCCAGCCGCGCAGGCCGAACGAACGGCCGGCCTCGACGAGCTGCGGGTTCACGTGGCGCAGTGCGTCGGCGACGGTCGTGTAGACGGGGAAGAAGGCGCCGATCGCGACGAGCGTGAGCTTCGACTCCTCGCCGACCTGCAGCCAGAGGATCAGCAACGGCACCCACGCGAGAGAGGGCACGGCGCGCAGCGCGACGAGCATGGGAGACAGGAGGATCTCGCCGACGCGCGACAGGCCGACGACGGCCGCGAACGCGAGCGCGATGACGGATCCGAAGACGAAGCCGAGGATCACGCGCTGCAGCGAGATCGCGATGTGCAGCCACAGCTCGCCGCGCTGGATCAGCTCGGCCCCCGCCTCGATCACCGATGCGGGCGGCGGCAGCTGGTACGGCGGCACGAGGCCGCCCGCCGTCACGGCCCACCAGGCGGCGAGCACGACGAGCGGAACGACGGCCCCGCCCGCGATCTTGACCCACGTGCGCGACGTGAGGGGCACGAGCGGTCGCTCGGCCCCCTTCGCCTCGGTCGCGGTCGCCGTCATCCGGCCGCCTC
>JAJUIM010000113.1 GCA_029267645.1 Microbacterium sp. | reverse complement strand
GTGGCCCGAGACGCCGCCCGAGGCGCCCGCGCTGGATCCCCTCGGCCGCATCGCGCAGCGCCGCATCACCGACGCGTCGACCTCGCCCGCGGCGGCAGAGCGCCTGCAGCGCCTCGACGAGACCTACCGCCCCGGCGACACTGACCTCGCGTGGACGCGCCTCACGCGCTGGCGCGAGCAGCTCGCGGCCGTGCTCGACCAGCCGCCGTACGAGCCCATCACGTCCGTGCGCGTGTGCGGCGCCGCGAGCTCGCCGTCGACCGCGCTCCTCGCGGCCTGGCTCGGCCTGCAGCTCGAAGTGCCCGTCGAGTGGCAGTACGAGCGGCCGAGCGACTGGGATCACGGGATCCGCTCGGTGCGCCTCACGCGTGCCTCGGGCGACATCCTGCTCGAGCGCCGCTCGTCGACGCACGCCGTGCTCACGCAGCCCGGCCAGCCCGATCACGACCTGCTCCTCCCCCGCCGCTCGCTGCGCGAGTGCATCGCGGAGGAGTTGCGCCGCCTCGACCCCGACCGCCTCTACGGTCGCGTCATCACCGACGGCTGGAGCGCGCTCATGGCGCCGACCCACGCGTACGGCGCGACGGCGGTCCCCGCGTCCGCCGTCGCGGCAGCTGCCGAGGCCGAGGCCGACGGGGAGAGCGAGTGATGACCGAACCCGTCTTCGAGACGCGCGCGGGCAAGGACGAGCTCGCGCAGCTCGTCGCGACACGGATGCTCGACGTGCTCGTGCCGCTGACGGCCGAGCCCGGCGCGCGGCACGTGTCGCTCACCGGCGGATCCATGGGCATCGGTACGCTCGCGGCCGTCGCCGCACACCCCTCGAGGGACGCGGTCGACTGGTCGCGCGTGCACCTGTGGTGGAGCGACGAGCGGTTCGTGCCGCGCGCGGATCCCGAGCGCAACGCGGGGCAGGCCCGCGCGGCGCTCATCGACGCGCTCGACATCCCCGCGGAGAACGTCCACGAGCCGTGGGCGACGGAGGACGGCTCGCTCGACGACGCCGCCCGCGCCTACGCCGACGAGCTCGCGCGCTTCGCCCCCGAGGGCGCCGTCGCGCCGTCCTTCGACGTGACGCTCCTCGGCGCCGGCCCCGACGCGCACATCGCGTCGCTCTTCCCCGGCCGCGAGGAGATCCACGCCGCGGAGGGCGCCGTGCTGCCGATCCGCAACTCGCCGAAGCCGCCGCCCGAGCGCGTCACGTTCACGCTGCCCGTCATCAACGCGTCGCGCCGCGTGTGGCTCGTCGTCGCGGGTGCCGACAAGGCCGAGGCCGTCGCGAAGATCCGTCGCGGCCCGGATCCCGACGCCGCCCCCGCGTCGACCGCCCGCGGCACCGAGGAGACGATCGTGTTCGCCGACGAGGCCGCTGCCGGAGCCTGACCGGCAGCAGACGACGAGGGCGCCCCGACCGATCGGTCGGGGCGCCCTCGTCGTCTGGTCGCGCTACTCGCCGCGCTTCTCGCGGACCTTCTTCAGCGCGTCCTCGAGGAGCTCGTCGGCCTCCTCGTCGGTGCGCCGCTCCTTCACGTACTCGAGGTGCGACTTGTACGCCTGCAGCTTCTCGGGCGCGGGAGGATTCTCCTTGTCGCGCCCCGCGGGAAGACCGCTGTGCGGGTGATCCACGATCTCGGGGATCTCGTCGGCCGGGACGTCGGCCGCGTAGTACTTGACGACCTCGTTGCCCTCGGCGTCCCAGTACGACACCGCCGTGCGATCGGCGTGGTGCCCGTGGTCCTGCTCGCCCATGGGGCCCGAGCCGACCCGCGTGCCCCGGATGGCGCTCGCGTTCTGCCCGCCCGCCATCAGAGGACCTGGAACTTCGTGATCAGACCGAGCCCGACGATCGACAGGAACCAGACGAGCGCGAGCACGATCGTCGCGTAGTTGAGCATGCGCTCTGCCGAACCGGAGGAGCTGACCGCCTGCGCCATGCCGCCGCCGAACATGTCGGACAGCCCGCCGCCGCGGCCCTTGTGCATGAGGATGAACAGCGTCAGCAGGAGGCTCGTCAGTCCGAGCAGGACCTGCAGGATGAACTCGAGAATCTGCACGCGTCGTGGCCTTTCCATCGTGCGGGGCGTCTGCACCGCACACGATCATTCAGTGTATCGGTTCGTGCGGCTCGCATCCTCCGCGAGGACGCGAGCCGCACGGAATCAGACGCCGACGTGCTTCTGGAAGCGGATGATCGAGCTGAACTCGTCGACCTTGATGCTGCCGCCGCCGACGAGCGCGCCGTCGATGTCGGGCTCGCGCATGAAGGAGGCGATGTTGCCCGACTTCACCGACCCGCCGTACAGCACGCGGGTCGACTGCCCCGCGTCGTCGCCGAGCTTCGCAGCGACGACCTCGCGCAGCTTCTCGCAGACCTCCTGGGCCTGCTCGGGCGTGGCCGCCTGGCCGGATCCGATCGCCCACACGGGCTCGTAGGCGACGACGATCTCGGCGCCCGCGGCGACGCCCTCGAGCGCCTTCTCGAGCTGGGCGACCGGCACGGCGCTCGCGCCGTGCTTCTCGAGATCCTCGCTCGTCTCGCCGACGCAGATGACCGGCACGATGCCGTTCTTCAGCGCGGCCGCGACCTTGGCCGCGACGACCTCGTCGGTCTCGCCGTGGTACTCGCGACGCTCCGAGTGGCCGATGATGACCTGGCGGCAGTCGAGCTTCGCGAGGAACTCGCCCGCGATCTCGCCCGTGTACGCGCCCTGCTCGTGCGTCGAGATGTCCTGCGCGCCGAGCGCGAACGGAATCTTGTCGGCGTCGATCAGCGTCTGCACGCTGCGCAGGTCGGTGAACGGGGGGAACACCGTGACGTCGACCGACTCGAAGTCGTGCTGCGCGTCCTTGAGGCTCCAGTGGAGCTTCTGCACGAGCGCGACCGCCTGCAGGTGGTCGAGGTTCATCTTCCAGTTGCCCGCAATCAGCGGGGTGCGGGTCATGCCCATCCGAGGACCTCCAGTCCGGGAAGCTTCTTGCCCTCGAGGAACTCGAGGCTGGCGCCGCCGCCGGTCGACACGTGGCCGAACTGGTCGTCGGCGAAGCCGAGCGTGCGCGCGGCCGCGGCAGAGTCGCCGCCTCCGACGACCGTGAGGCCGTCGGTCTCCGTCAGCGCCTGCGCGACGGCCTTGGTGCCGGCCGCGAAGGCGGGGAACTCGAACACGCCCATGGGGCCGTTCCAGAACACGGTCTTCGACGAGCGGATCGCGTCGGCGAACGCCTCGGCGGTCGCCGGACCGATGTCGAGGCCGAGCGCTTCGGCTCCCAGCGACGTGCCCTCGAGGTCGTCTGCGGGAGCGTTCTCGCTCTGCGCGTCGGCCGCGAACGCCGACGCCATGAGGCTGTCGACCGGCAGCAGCAGCTCGACGCCGCGCTCGCGCGCCTCGTCGAGGTAGCGCTTCGCCGTGTCGATCTGGTCGCGCTCGACGAGGCTCTTGCCGATCGCGTACCCCTGCGCCGCGAGGAACGTGTAGGCCATGCCGCCGCCGATGAGGAGCTTGTCGACGCGGGGCAGCAGGCTGTCGATGACGCCGAGCTTGTCGGACACCTTCGAACCGCCGAGCACGACCGTGTAGGGCTGCTCGGCCGCCGTGAGGAGGCGGTCGAGGACCGCGACCTCGTGCGCGACGAGCGTGCCAGCGGCGCTCGGGAGGATCTGCGCGAGGTCGTACACGCTCGCCTGCTTGCGGTGCACGACGCCGAAGCCGTCGGAGACCATCACGTCGGCGAAGGCCGCGAGCTGCTCGGCGAAGGCGCGGCGCTCGGCGTCGTCCTTCGACGTCTCGCCCGCGTTGAAGCGGAGGTTCTCGAGCACGACGACCTGGCTGGGCTCGAGGGCCGCGACGGCCTGCTCGGCGGCCTCGCCGACCGTGTCGCCCGCGAACGCGACGGGCGCGTCGAGCAGCTCGCCGAGGCGCGCCGCGACGGGCGCGAGCGAGTACTGGGGATCCGGGGATCCCTTGGGTCGGCCGAGGTGCGAGGACGTCACGACCTTCGCGCCGGCCTCGACGAGCGCCTTGAGCGTCGGCAGCGCCGCGCGGATCCGCCCGTCGTCGGTGATGCTGCCGTCTGCGAGCGGCACGTTGAAATCGCAGCGGACGAACACGCGCTTGCCCGCGAGATCGCCCAGGGAGTCAAGAGTTCGGAGAGTCATCGATCGCCAATCTACAGCGAACGCCCGCCCGCCCACGACGTGGTCGCGGGGACGGACGGGCGTTCGGTCATCTGCGGGAGTGAGGAGCTCTGATCAGAGCTTCGAGCCGACGAGCGACGTGAGGTCGACGAGGCGGTTCGAGTAGCCCCACTCGTTGTCGTACCACGACGAGATCTTGACGGTGCGGCCGATCACGCGGATCAGGCCGGCGTCGAAGATCGACGAGTGCGGGTCGGTAACGATGTCGGCCGAGACGATCTCGTCCTCCGTGTACTTCAGGACGCCCTTGAGCTCGCCCTCGGCGGCCTTCTTGTAGGCGGCCTTGATCTCGTCGACCGTGACGTCGGTCTTCGACTCGAGCGTCAGGTCGGTGATCGAGCCGGTGGGAACCGGAACGCGGAGCGCGAAGCCGTCGAGCTTGCCCTTGAGCTCGGGCAGCACGAGGCCGATCGCGGCGGCGGCACCCGTCGAGGTCGGGATGATCGACTGCGCGGCGCCGCGGGCGCGGCGGAGGTCGGAGTGCGGGCCGTCCTGCAGGTTCTGGTCGGCCGTGTAGGCGTGGACCGTCGTCATGAGGCCGCGCTCGATGCCGAACGCGTCGTTGAACACCTTCGCGAGGGGCGCGAGGCAGTTCGTGGTGCACGAGGCGTTCGAGAGGATGTGCTCGGTCTCGGGGTTGTACTCGTCGGCGTTGATGCCGATCGCGTACGTCGCGACGTCGCCCTTCGCGGGGGCCGAGATGATGACCTTCTTGGCGCCGGCCTCGAGGTGTGCCTTCGCCTTGTCGGAGTGCGTGAAGCGCCCCGTCGACTCGATGACGATATCGACGCCGAGCTCGCCCCAGGGAAGCTGCGCGGGGTCGCGCTCCTCGAGCGCGACGATCTTCTTGCCGTCGATGTAGATCGCGTTCTCGTCGTACGTGACCTCGGCGTCCAGACGGCCGAGGATCGAGTCGTACTTGAGCAGGTGCGCGAGGGTCTTGTTGTCAGTGAGGTCGTTGACTGCGACAACCTCGAAGTCCGCGTTCTGCGAGAGGGCAGCGCGAATGAAGTTGCGTCCGATGCGGCCGAAGCCGTTGATACCGATCCGTGCGGACACTCTGTGTCTCCTAGGGTATGTGCCTCAGAACGAGGCGATTGATGGGTTCATCAGGGGGTCCGGGCCGGCGGATCCGCACTCCGCCGGCCCGCGACGTGTCAGCGCGCGACGATGAGGCCCGCGGTCTTCTCGCGAGCGGTGTCGAAGCGCTCCTTCACATTGTCCCAGTTCACGATGTTCCAGAACGCCTTGACGTAGTCGGCCTTGACGTTCTGGTAGTCGAGGTAGAAGGCGTGCTCCCACATGTCGAGCAGCAGGATCGGCACCGTGCCGGCAGCGAACTGCGACTGCTGGTCGAAGAACTGCTGGATGATCAGGTTCTGTCCGATCGAGTCCCAGAACAGGCCGGCCCAGCCGGAGCCCTGGATGCCCAGGGCGGCAGCGTTGAACTGGCCCTGGAAGCCCTCGAACGAGCCGAAGTGCTCGTCGATCGCAGCAGCGATCTCGCCCTCGGGACGCTCCTGGCCCTCGGGGCTCAGGTTCGTCCAGAAGATCGAGTGGTTCGTGTGTCCGCCGAGGTTGAACGCGAGGTCCTTCTCGAGCTTGTTGATGGCGCCGAAGTTGCCCGTCTGACGAGCCTCGGCCAGCTGCTCGAGCGCGGTGTTCGCGCCAGCGACGTACGTGGCGTGGTGCTTCGAGTGGTGGAGCTCCATGATTCGGCCGCTGATGTGCGGCTCGAGGGCGCCGTAGTCGTAGGTGAGTTCGGGAAGAGTGTACGTGGCCATCAATCGCCTTCTCTTTCGTGCCGGCTTCTCGGCATCGCACGCTGCGATCCGAGCGGACTCTCTCATCCTAGTGACGCTGAAGGCATCCAGCACGCGCCCGTGTCATCTCGTGACGAGGCGGCTGATCAGGCGCTCTGCGACTGCGGCGGGACGGCAGACTCGGTGCCGGGGATCCCCTCGGCGACCGCCCGCTTGTCGGCCATCGCGAGCAGGCGGCGGATGCGGCCGGCGACCGCGTCCTTCGTGAGCGGCGGATCCGCGTGGTGGCCGAGCTCGTCGAGGCTCGCGTCGCGGTGCGCGAGGCGCAGCTCGCCCGCCTGCTTGAGGTGGTCGGGCACCTCCTCGCCGAGGATCTCGAGCGCGCGCTCGACGCGGGCGCACGCCGCGACTGCGGCCTGCGCGGAGCGGCGCAGGTTCGCGTCGTCGAAGTTCACGAGTCGGTTCACGCCCGCGCGCACCTCGCGGCGCTGGCGCATCTCGTCCCAGCTCACGGCGGCG
>JAJUIM010000081.1 GCA_029267645.1 Microbacterium sp. | reverse complement strand
GTCGACCTGCTCGCGCAGCTCGTGCGCGACCTCGCGGCCGATCTCGGCGTACTCGGCGCGCGCGTACATGTCGCCCGACGGCCCGCGCCAGTGCCCGATCACGATCTCGGCCTGCGAGCCCGCCACGACGCGGAACATGTCGGCGTCGGCGCGGCCGCCCGAGACGTCGTTCACGATCGCGGCGCCCGCCTCGATCGCGCGCTCTGCGACCTCCGCGCGGTACGTGTCGACCGACAGGACGGATCCGTCGCCCGCGAGGCGCTCAATCACGGGGACGACGCGCGCCAGCTCCTCCTCGGCTCCGACGGGCTCGGATCCCGGACGCGTCGACTCGCCGCCGATGTCGAGGATCGTGGCGCCCAGGTCGGCGAGGTCGCGCGCGTGCGAGACCGCCGCCTCGGTGCCGAAGTGCTCGCCGCCGTCGCTGAACGAGTCGGGCGTCGCGTTGACAATGCCCATGATCTCGATCACGCGTCGCGTCCCTTCATCTGCGGCTGGCCCGTCTGCGCGTTCTGCACGCCGATGATGATGTACGCCGCCATCTCGGCGCGCGCGGCCTCGGTCGCGAGTTCGCCCCGGGCCGCGACCGTGACGGTCGAGCTGTCGGGCCGGCGCTCGCCCCTCGCGCGCATGCACTCGTGCTCGGCGTCGAGCATGACGAAGACGCCCCGCGCGTCGAGGCCCGACGCGATCGCGTCGGCGACCTGCTCGCCCAGTCGCTCCTGCACCTGCGGGCGCGACGACGCGATGTCGAGCACCTTCGCGAGCGATCCGAGCCCCACGACCCGCTCCCCCGGCAGGTACGCGATGTGCGCGCGCCCTTCGAACGGCAGCAGGTGGTGCTCGCACATCGAGCGGAAGCCGATGTCGCGCACGAGCACGGCGCCCGTCGGCACCGTCTCGGGCGCAGGCCCGCGCGATACGTCGATCGTGCGCGCGAGCGGCGCCGCGGGATCCGCCCCGACGCCGCCGTACAGCTCGGCCGCCGCCTGCGCGACGCGGGCGGGCGTCTCGCGGAGGCCAGGGCGATCGGGGTCCTCCCCGATCGCCTGCAGCAGCTCTCGCGTCAGCGCGGCGACGCGCTCGGTATCGACGGCCATGAGCCCTCCCGTGCCTATGCTGTCGCGGGCCTGGTGGATCCGCCCGCCTCCGGCGCGCCCTTCGCGCGCGCCGTGCCCTCGTCCGCCTGCTCCCGCGCCGCGACGCCCTCGCTCGCGGCGGCGTGATGCGGGACCTCGATGGGCGGCAGCGGCGAGACGGGACGCTCGCTGCTCGAGAGCCACTGGGGGCGCTCGGGCAGCTTCGTGACATCGCGGAAGATCTCGGCGATCTGCTTGTGGTCGAGCGTCTCCTTCTCGAGCAGCTCCTGCGCGAGCCGGTCGAGGACGGCGCGGTTGGCGTTCAGCACCTCGTACGCCTCGTCGTGCGCCTGCTCGATGAGCGCGCGCACCTCGGCGTCGACGCGCTCGGCCATGCGGTCGGAGTAGTCGCGGCCGTGGCCCATGTCGCGGCCCATGAACATCTCGCCCGACGAGCCCGAGAGCTTCACGGGGCCGATGTCGCTCGTCATGCCGTACTCGGTGACCATCTTGCGGGCGATGTCGGTCGCCTTCTCGATGTCGTTCGAGGCGCCCGTCGTGGGGTCGTGGAAGACGATCTCCTCGGCGACGCGCCCGCCCATGGCGTACGTGAGCTGGTCCTGCAGCTCGTTGCGCGTGACCGAGAACTTGTCGTCGACCGGCAACACCATCGTGTAGCCGAGCGCGCGCCCGCGCGGCAGGATCGTGATCTTCGTGACGGGATCCGAGTGATTCATCGCCGCGGCCGCGAGGGCGTGGCCACCCTCGTGGTAGGCCGTGATGAGCTTCTCCTTGTCCTTCATCACGCGCGTGCGCCGCTGCGGACCCGCGATGACGCGGTCGATCGCCTCGTCGAGGGCGCGGTCGTCGATGAGCTGCGCGTTCGAGCGCGCCGTGAGCAGCGCGGCCTCGTTCAGCACGTTCGCGAGGTCGGCACCCGAGAAGCCCGGCGTCTTGCGCGCGACGTCCTCGAGGTCGACGCCGTCGGCGATCGGCTTGCCGCGGCCGTGCACCTGCAGGATCTGCAGGCGGCCCTTGAAGTCGGGGGCGTCGACGCCGATCTGGCGGTCGAAGCGGCCGGGGCGCAGCAGCGCGGGGTCGAGGATGTCGGGGCGGTTCGTCGCCGCGATGACGATGACGTTGGCCTTGGGGTCGAAGCCGTCCATCTCGACGAGCATCTGGTTGAGCGTCTGCTCGCGCTCGTCGTGGCCGCCGCCCATGCCGGCGCCGCGGTGGCGCCCGACGGCGTCGATCTCGTCGATGAAGATGATGGCCGGGGCGTTCTCCTTGGCCTGGTTGAACAGGTCGCGCACGCGGCTCGCACCGACGCCGACGAACATCTCGACGAAGTCGGATCCGGAGATCGGGTAGAACGGCACGCCCGCCTCGCCCGCGACGGCGCGCGCGAGGAGCGTCTTGCCCGTGCCAGGAGGGCCGTAGAGCATGACGCCCTTGGGGATCCGCGCGCCGAGCGCCTGGAACTTCGTGGGATCGGAGAGGAACTCCTTGATCTCCTGCAGCTCCTCGACCGCCTCGTCGGCGCCCGCGACGTCGGCGAACGTGACGTCGGGGTTCTCCTTCGTGACGTTCTTCGCGCGCGACTTGCCGAACTGCGCCATGCGGCCGCCGCCGCCCGCGTTCGCGAGCAGGAACCAGAACAGCAGGCCGAGCAGGAGGATCGGGATCATGAGCGACAGCAGGCTGCCGAAGAACGACGCCTGCGGCACCGCGTCGTCGTAGCCGTCCTCGGGATCGGCGCTCTCGACCGCCTCGACGACGTCGGCGGCGCGCGCCGAGACGTAGTAGAACTGCACCTCGGTGGCGCCCTCGTACGCGCTCGACAGCGTGAGGTCGACCCTCTGGTCGCCATCGGTGATCAGCACCTCGCTCGCCTTGCCGTCGTTCAGCAGCTCGAGCCCCTGCTGCGTTGTGACCTGGCGGGGCCCGCTGAACGAGCTGAACAGCGAGAACCCGGCGATCAGCACGACCGCCACGAGCACGACGTACAGAACCGGGTGGCGGAAGATCTTCTTCGCGTTCATAGTGCGGGGTGCCCCGACTCCTCCTGATGATCGATGCGCGGGCGCGGCCCAGCGCAGGTCGTCTCAGGTTACCGGCCGGTGTCTATGGCCGCTCTGTGATTCGCCGACGGCGGAACGCGCTCAGGCGTACACGTGGGGCGCGAGGACCGCGACGTCGCGGAGGCCGCGATAGCGCTCGGCGTAGTCGAGCCCGTAGCCCACGACGAAGTCGCTCGGGATGTCGAAGCCGATGTACTTCGCGTCGATCTCGACCTTCATCGCGTCGGGCTTGCGGAACGCCGCGAGCACCTCGATCGAGGCCGCGCCGCGGGTCTCGAAGTGTTCGAGCAGCCAGTTGAGCGTGAGCCCCGAGTCGATGATGTCCTCGACCACGAGCACGTGCTTGCCCTCGAGCGGGGTGTCGAGGTCCTTGCGGATCTGCACGACGCCGCTCGACTTCGTCGACGCCCCGTAGCTCGACACGGCCATCCAGTCCATGGGCGCGTCGATCGTGAGGTGGCGCGCGACGTCGGCCATGACCATGACCGCGCCCTTCAGGACGCCGACGAGCAGGATGTCCTTGCCCGCGTAGTCGGCGTCGACCTGAGCGGCCAGCTCGGCCAGCCGGGCCTGGATCTGCTCATCGGTCACGAGCACACGGTCGAGGTCTGCCTGGATGTCTGCGGCGCGCATAGCAAGGATCCTATTGCGCGCTCGCCGTGAAGACGATCCATCCGTTCTCGCGGGCCGCCCGACACTCGGGCAAGTCGATGGGCCCCTGCCCGCGCCAGTCGGTCGCGAGGCGGGCGACCTCAAGCGTCTGCGACCTCGTGAGCGCGACCCCGAACTCCGACGAGACGACGTGCCGGATGATGCGTCCCCGCAGGGCGGCGGGGTTCGCCGCGAGAGCCGCGACGGAGACGGCGATCCCCGCCTCGGCGGGCTCGACGATGTCCTCGATGATCTCCTCGATCATGTCGGCGAACGCGTCGTTGTCCTCGCGCAGCTGCTCGGCCGTGCGGGCGAGCGCCTCCGCGACGCCGGGGCCGAGCTCGCGCTCGAGCGCCGGCAGCAGGCGCTCGCGCACGCGCACGCGGGCGAAGCGCGCGTCGGCGTTGTGGGGATCCGCCCACGGCTCGAGCCCCGTGCGCTCGCAGAACGCGCGGGTGTCGTCGCGGCGCAGCGCGAGGAGGGGGCGGACCCACGCGAGCCCCCGCTCGTCGGTGCGGCGGGGCGCCATGCCCTGCAGGCTCGCGGCGCCGGATCCGCGCGCGAGGCCCAGCAGCACGGTCTCCGCTTGGTCGTCGAGCGTGTGCGCGAGCAGCACGGCCGCGGCGCCCGCATCCTCGGCGACGCGGCGGATCGCGGCATAGCGCGCCTCGCGCGCGGCCGCCTCCGGACCGCCGTCCGCGCCGACGTCGACGCGCACGACGCGCGCGTGCGCGATCCCGAGCTCCTCCGCCTGCCGCGCGGCGCGCGCGGCGACGTCGGCGGATCCGTCCTGCAGCCCGTGATCGACCGTCACCGCCCACGGCTCGAGTCCCGCGCGCGGCGCCTCGTGGGCGACCGCGGCGGCGAGGGCGAGCGAATCGGCGCCGCCCGACAGGGCCACGAGCACGCGGGCCCCGGATCCCTCGAACGGACGCAGCGACTCACGGGCGGCGCGGCGGACGGCCGCGATGACGGGATCGAGCACGCCTCGACACTAATCGCCATCCCCGCGAGATAGTGTGGTGCGCGACATTCTCCCCGTTCGATCAAGGAGCGAAACACCTATGGGTGCGTACGACGCAGTAATCGAGATCCCGCGCGGCAGCCGCGTGAAGTACGAGGTCGACCACGGCTCGGGCCGCGTCTTCCTCGACCGCGTTCTCTACACGACGTTCGGCTACCCCACCGACTATGGGTTCTTCGAGAACACGCTCGGCGAGGACGGCGACCCGCTCGACGTGCTCGTCGTCATGGACCACTCGGTGTTCCCCGGCGTCGGCGTCAAGGTGCGCCCCGTCGGCGTGCTGAAGATGAGCGACGAGGCCGGCGGCGACGACAAGGTCGTGGCCGTGCTCGCGAAGGACCCCCGCTGGGAGCACATCCAGGACGTCGACGACCTCCAGGAGTACACACGCAAGGAGATCGCGCACTTCTTCGAGCACTACAAGGACCTCGAGCCCGGCAAGTGGGTCAAGGTCGACGAGTGGGCCGGCGCGGCCGAGGCCGAGCGCCTCGTGGCCGAGGCGTTCCAGCGCTTCGACGAGGAGCACGGCAAGACCGAGACGCAGGGTGAGGGCGAGTTCCCGAACACCCGCAGCTGAGCTGCCAGACACGCGGAACGCCCCGGCTCGTCGAGCCGGGGCGTTCCGCGTATGGCGGGATCAGACCGAGATGCCCTTGCCCGCCATGAAGTCGATCGGGTTGACGGTCGGGCCGCCGACGTACACCTCGAAGTGCAGGTGGCAGCCGAACGAGTTGCCCGTGTTTCCCTCGTAGGCGATGAGCTGACCGGCCTCGACGTACTGGCCGATGCCCACGAGCACGCCGCCGTTGACGATGTGGGCGTAGCCCGTGCCGATGCCGCCGCCGTGGTTGATGCGGATGTAGTTGCCGTAGCCGCCGTAGGGCCCTGCGATCTCGACCGTGCCGGCGCTCGCGGCGTAGATGCCCGCGCCGCAGCCCGCAGCGAGGTCGACGCCCGCGTGGAACGAGCTCGAGCAGTACGAGGGGCCGCACTGCGTCGTGCGCCAGCCGTAGCCTGACGTGCGCACGCCGCTGCTGGGGCGCACCCAGCCGTTGGCGGGTGCCGCGGGCGCGGGCGCCGGGGCGGGCGCGGGGGCCGGATCCGACGGGGCAGGCGCGGCCGGCGCTCCGCCGCCGTACTCCCGCTCCTGGCGGCGGCGCTCCTCTTCCTCGCGCTTGCGGCGCTCCTCCTCCTCGCGGCGGCGGCGCTCCTCGGCGAGGCGGCGCTGCTCCTCCTCGTAGGCCTTGCGCCGCTTCTCGCCCTCCTTGTACTCGGCGAGCGTCTTGTTGGAGTTGTCCTTCAGCGCCGCGAGCTGCTCCTCGAGCGTGATGAGGTGGTCCTCCTGGTCGGCGAGCGTCTGCTCGGCCAGGGCCTGCGCCTGCTTGGCGGCGACCATCTTCTCCTCGGCCACCTTCTGCAGGCGGTCGCGCTCCTTGCGCTGCTCCTCGGCCTGGTTCGACAGCTGCTGCGCGGAGTCGCGCGCTGCGATCGCCTCGGCGTAGACCGACTCGTTGCGCTGCGCCAGCTTGTCGAGCTGACCGAGCTGCGCGAGCAGCTGGTCGGCGTCGCCCGCCGACTCGGCGAACAGCAGCTCGTAGGGCGTGCTCTCGCCGCTCGAGCGGGCGAGTTGCGATGCCACCTTGGCCGCGGCGGCGGCGGCGGTCGTCGCGCGCTTCGCCTCCTCGTCGGCCTGCGCCTGGAGCTCGTCGGTGCGATAGGCGGCCTGGTAGTAGGCCTGCTGCGCCTCGTAGTACTCCTCGCCCGCCTTCTCAGCTGCGGCCTGCGCCTCGGCGACGGCCTGCTTGAGCTGCGCGATGTGGTTCTCGATGCGCTCGATCTCAGCGGCCTTGGCCGACTCGTTCTGGCGAGCCTTCTCGACGTCGTCCCACGAGGGGTAGTCGGCCGGGTTGTACGAGACGGCGTGCGCGACGCCCGAGCCGCCGAAGCCGGAGAAGGCTCCGAGCGCGGCGACGCCAAGCGCGCCGGCGACGAGGGCGCTGCGGCGGGTGACGGGACCCCAGAAGCTGCGGCGCTCCTCCGTCGTCGGTGCGCAGTCGCACACCTCGGGCGCGTTTGCTGCGCGTGCAGAGACAGGGGGGAGCGGATTCACATCCGTCACAGTAACAACACCCGGCACATAGTCAACAGTCTCCGCACACAAGATCCGGGGCGTGCACGCCCGTTTCGCGCGCGCACGAGGAGAAAAGATGCGCCGCCATCCTGCCACTCCGACACGCCCGAGCGCGGCAAGACGCGCGGCGATTTTGCGATCGGGCTCGCGACATGCGTAAGATGTAACGGTTGGCAGGTGAGCCGGCGGGTTCGCCTCACGGCCCCATCGTTTAGCGGCCTAGGACGCCGGCCTTTCACGCCGGTAGCACGGGTTCGAATCCCGTTGGGGTCACACTGCTGATATAATTGAAAATCGTGCGTCAAGCACATCTGGCCCTGTAGCGCAGTTGGTTAGCGTGCCGCCCTGTCACGGCGGAGGTCGCGGGTTCAAGTCCCGTCAGGGTCGCTCCAAGCGACGGGCCTTCTTTTCGGAGAAGGCCTTTCGTGTCGGACGCGGCGATCGCTCGCCGCGCGGCTCTGTAGCTCAGTTGGTAGAGCGTTCGACTGAAAATCGAAAGGTCACCGGATCGACGCCGGTCGGAGCCACTGAACCCCCGCGTAGCTTCTACATCGCGGGGGTTCTTCTGTATCTGGGGCGGTAGCGCACCGCAGCGGATGTCAGTGCTCCGTGCCATCGTCTCAGCATGCCCCGCGCCACGATCTCGCCGAGTCCCGCTGCCTCCCGCACGCGTGCGAACGTCGCTTCGATGTTCGGCTCCTCGCCGGATCAAGACGAAACCCCGGCGATGTGGCACATGCCAGGGATCGTTCCGGGGTCTTCGC
>JAJUIM010000461.1 GCA_029267645.1 Microbacterium sp. | reverse complement strand
GGCGGCTGGGCCGACGAGGCCGCTGAGCGCATCGTCGCCCTCGGCCTGCCGATCGACGCTCGCGTCGAGCGCGTCGCCGAGAAGGTGTCGAACACGGGCGCGCCCGCCGGCTTCGCGCCGTCGCAGGACGTCATCACGGGCATCATCTCCGACATCGACGCCGTGCTCGCCGACCTCGACGCCGCGATCGAGGCGCTCGACGAGACCGACCTCACGAGCCAGGACGTCGCGATCGGCATCAAGGCCGGCCTCGAGAAGGACCGCTGGTTCCTCTTCGCGCACCTCGCGGAGTAACGACCCGGCTCGCGAAGCGGCCCGTCACCGTCAGGTGGCGGGCCGCTTCGTCATTCCGCGTGGGTGAGGCGGCCCGCGAGGAGCGTCGCGTGCACGGGCATCTCGCGCAGGTCGTCGCGCCCCGCCTGGAGGGGATCGTGCGCGACGACCGCGAGGTCTGCGACGTGCCCGGGGAGGATCACGGCGGGATCCGCCGCGCCGCCCTCCGTCGACGCCGCGAGCGCGGTGCGCGCGTCGACGGCCTGTTCCGGCCGCCACGGCGCGCGGTCGTCGTCGGACCGGAACACCGCCGCCGCCATCTGGATCCACGGATCCATCGGCGAGACAGGCGCGTCGGACCCGAACAGGAGGTTCGCGCCCGCGTCGCGCAGGGCGCGCAGCGGGTAGGGCGTCGCGGTCTGCGCCGACCAGAGCGCGTCGGTCGCCTCACGGTCGTCGAGGGCATGCTGCGGCTGCACGCTCGCGTCGACGTCGAGGCGCGCGAACCGCGGCACGTCGGCGGCCGCGATGAGCTGCGCGTGCTCCATGCGACCCGGCACAGCGCACCGGGCGAACGCGTCGAGCGCGGCCGTCACCGCGACGTCGCCGATCGCGTGGATCGTGGTCGCGATCCCCGCGGCAGCCGCGCGCGCGACGAGCGCCGTCATGGCGCCCGGCTCCACGTTCAGCGCCCCGCGGTGGCGGGGCGATCCCGCGTAGTCGGCCGAGGTCGCCGCCGTCGCGCTGCCGAGCGAACCGTCGCCGATGATCTTCAGCATGCCGAGGCGCACGAGCGGGTTCTCGTCCAGCGGATCGCCCGTCTCGAGACCCTCCGCGATCGCGCCCTCGAGGCCGTCGGGATACACGTTGGAGAAGACGCGGAGGAGGTCCCAGCCCGCGCGCGCCCGCCTGCGCCACGGGCCGTGGTTGGCGCCGAACTCGAGGTCCCAGACGCCCACGACGCCGCGCGCCGCCGCCCGGATCGCCGCCTCGCGGTGCGCGGCGTCGGCGACGGCGCCGTCGACGTCGTCGAGCCGGTCGATGACCTCGAACGCGAGCTCCTCGCGCACGAGGCCGCTGTCGGTCGGGGCGAGGCCCTCGCGCCGGAACGCCGCGGCGTTCATCCAGACGGCGTGCACGTCGGAGGTCAGCAGGTAGGTCGGCGTCTCGCTCGTCGCGGCGTCGAGCACGTCGCGCGTCGGCGCGTCGGGCCAGAGCGCGGGGCGCAGGCGCGAGAGCACGCGGCGGCCGTCGGGACCGGGGGCTGCGCGACCCGCGAGGCCTGCGGCTTCCTCGGGCGAGTCCGCGGCCTCGACGGACGGGCGGGCGCCCGCGAGCGACCACTGGAGGAAGTGCGCGTGG
>JAJUIM010000260.1 GCA_029267645.1 Microbacterium sp. | reverse complement strand
GCACTGCCGACGCCCGAGGTGCTGCTCCGCATCGCGTCGCTCGGGCTGCAGACCGATCCCCTGCTCGCGCTCACGGGCCGCCACACGACGTCCGACGTGCTGTCAGCAGCGGGCTTCGAGTTCCGCTTCCCGCGCCTCGACGCCGCGCTCGCCGACCTCATCCCGCGCTGACGGCCGGGGCGCCGGCACGACACGCGAGCGGATCGCGCGCGCCGCGCGCACGACCTGCCGCGCGGGGATCCCGACGGCCGTCGCCGCGAGGCCCGCGAGGCTGCGGTCGCGGGAGCCGAGCGCGAGCCGCCGCTCCCACGCCTCGCGCGCCGCGCCGCCCACGAGCTTCGGCTCGGGACGCGCCTCGAGCAGTCCCGACCGCCGCGCGTCCGCGAGCCGCGTGAGCGCTGCGAGCCACGTGTCGTCCTCGGGCTCGTGGAAGTAGTTGTCGGCGAGCCAGGCGGGATCGGCGCGGCGGAAGCGCCTCGCGACGACGTCGCCTGCGCCGGCGAGCAGGCCGCTGCCGCGGAAGACCGTGTTGATGAGGGTCTCGTCGACGCCGAACGCGTCGAGCGCGATGACGGGCACGCCGCGGGCCGCGGCCTCGATCGCCGCCGTCGAGCTGACCGTCACGAGCCCCTCGGCCGTGCTGAGCGCGTCGTGCATCGACTCGTACGAGACGACGAGGTTCTCGGGCACGTCGACGAACCGCGCGAGCAGGTCGGGGTAGCTGTCGAACTCGCGGTGGGTCTGCTGCTCCCCCGCCCGCCCGCGCAGCTTCACGACGACGCGGCGCGACGGATCCGCGCGCGCCGCCTCGACGAGGATCCGCGCCATGCGCAGCCGGTCGGCCCGCTCCCGCGGCACGATCGCCTGCGCCGCGAACACGAGGTCGGTGCCGCCTGCGCCCTGCTGCTCCACGGCGCGCGCGGCGAACGGCAGGGTCGCGAGCGCGAAGCGCTGGTCGATGCCGCGCTCGGCCGCGAGGCGCGTGAACGCCCGCACCTCGCGGTGCGAGTGCAGCAGGAACACGTCGCACTGGCGCCGGAAGTGCAGCGCGAGCCACGTCGCCGGGTACGAGATGCCGGGCAGCCCCGTGGCGATGACCGGCCGCGGATCCTGCCGCGCCGCCACGCGTGCGATGACGCGCGCGAGCGGCCCGCGAGCCGCCGCGAGCACGACGTCCGCGCCGCCCAGCAGCGCGGGCAGTTCCGCGTACGTCGCGCGACGCGCGCTCGCGAGCCCCGTGCCCGCGAGCGCCGCAGACAGCTGCGCGTCGCTCACGACGAGCTGCGTGTCGAGCACGATGAGGCGGCCGTCGATGCGGGGATCCGCGACGAGCGCCGCGGCCCACTTCACGTACGAGTCGGTGTCGGCGACCGCGACGACGCGCAGCCGGTCCCGCCGCGTGCTCACGCGCCGACGCGGCGCAGCTTGGCCTTCGGCGCCTCCTCGCCCGGGAAGACGCGCTTCACGCCGTCTCCGCGGGCCGCCTCGATGATGCGGATGTCGCGCACGAGCGTCGCGAGCCCGCCCGGCTCGAGCGAGGCGGCGTGGTCGGACCCCCACATCGTGCGGTCGAGCGTGATGTGCCGCTCGACCGCGACGGCGCCGACCGCGACGGCAGCGAGCGAGATCTGCAGGCCGCGCTCGTGCCCCGAGTAGCCGACGGGCACGCCCGGGAAGCGGTCGCGCAGCACGGGGATCATGCGCAGGTTCGCCTCCTCGGGCTCCATGGGGTAGGTCGAGGTGGCGTGCAGGAGCACGAGGTTGTCGGTGCCGAGCGTCTCGACCGCGCGGTCGATCTCCTCCATCGTCGACATGCCGGTCGAGAGGATCACGGGCTTGCCCGTCGCGCGCAGCGCCTCGAGCAGCTCGATGTCGGTGACGCTCGCGGAGGCGACCTTGTGCGCGACGACGCTCAGATCCTCGAGGAATTCGACGCTCGGCACGTCCCAGGGTGACGCGAACCACTCGAGGCCCCGCAGCACGGCGTGGTCGCCGATCTCGACGTACTCGTCGCGACCGAACTCGACGCGGTGGCGGTACTCGAGGTAGGTCATGGTGCCCCACGGCGTGTCGCGAGGAGTGTCGCGCATGTGCTCGGGCGTGGCGATCTCGGGCGTGCGCTTCTGGAACTTCACGGCGTCGGCGCCCGCGTCGGCGGCGACGTCGATGAGCTGCTTGGCCAGCTCGACCGAGCCGTTGTGGTTGAGACCGATCTCGGCGATGACGAAGGCGGGTGCCTTCCCGCCGACCTGCCGCGATCCGATGGTGACGCTCATGCGCGTGTCCCTTCTCGTGGTGAAATCCGTGCGGCGCGCGCCGCGAGCACGCGCTCGGCGACCTCCCGCACCGCGCCCGCGCCGCCGGGGCGTGCGAGCACGACGCGCGCGGCGGCCGTCGCGAGCGGGTGGGCGCCGGGGACGACGACGGGCCACCCCACCGCCTCCAGCGCGCCGAGGTCGTTGACGTCGTTGCCGACGTAGGCGATGCGCGACAGCGGGATCCCTGCGGCCGCGGCCCATGCGACAAGTGCCGCTCGCTTGTCGCGCGAGGCCTGCACGACCTCGACGCCGAGCTTGCGGGCACGGGCCGTGACGACGGGGTTCTCCTCGGTCGAGAGGATGAGCACGGGCACGCCCGCCTCGCGCAGCAGCCGCACGCCCATGCCGTCCGAGCGGCTCACGCGCACGGCCTCGAAGCCGTCCTCGTCGACCGTCGCGGTGTCGTCCGTGTGCACGCCGTCGAAGTCGGTCACGACGGCGTCGACGTCGATCGCCTCGTCGTCGGCCTCGAGCAGCGGCGCGAGGGCGCGCGCCGTGCGGAGCTCGCCCGGCGCGTCGATCTCGATCGCCGTCTCCGCGGGCACCTCGACGACCTCGGTGCGGCCGAAGAAGCGGTGCGCATGCACGCGGAAGCCGTCGGCGCGAAAGACGTAGAAGGCGCCCGTCTCGACGAACAGCGGCTCCCGGTCCTGCCGGCGCGGCCGGTGCGCGGCGTCGTGCCCGACCGCCTCGGCGCGCCCGTCGCGGCTGGCCCACGAGAACTCGAACGACGCGCGCGCTGAGAACGCGCTGTCCGCGCCGCCGCTCGCAACCCGCCGGATCGCCGTCGCGAGCGCCTCGTGCGGGATGAACGGGCTCGTCGCCTGCAGGAAGGCGATCGTCTCGGGCACGGGTCCGCGGGCGCCGAGCGCGTCGAGCGCGTGCAGGATCGCCGCCTCCGACGTCGCCGTG
>JAJUIM010000117.1 GCA_029267645.1 Microbacterium sp. | reverse complement strand
GCGCGGTTGCCGAGATGGAACGTGTGCGCCGCGACGTACACGAAGCCCACGCGGTCGCTGTCGAGGCCGCGCAGGATCCGCCACGCCTCGAGCCCGTCCTCGACGAAGTCGTCGGGGTGCGGGTCGAAGTTCATCGTGACGCCCTCGCGCTCGGCGACGGGGATCAGCTGCTCCATCGAGCGGTAGAACGAGTACTCCGACTCCTCCTCGCGCTCGGGGCGCCCCGAGAACTCGGTGTTGATGACGGGCGCGCCGAGCTCGGCCGCGACCTCGATGTACCGCGTCGCGTTGAACACGGCCATCTCGACGTCGCGCGGATCCGGCCCGCCGAACCGCTGCACGGGCTGCACCGACGTGATCGTCACGCCGGCGTCCGCCGCGCGCTTCTTCAGCTGCCGGATCATGGCCGTGTCGACCTTCGGCCGGTGGAAGTGCCGGCCGAAGTCGGGGTTCGGCGTCAGCTGCAGGTACTCGTATCCGAGCCGCGCTGCGAGCTCGGGGAAGTCGAGCAGGTGGACGGAGTCGTTGTACGGGGTCAGGTCGATCGCGATGCGGACCATGCTGTCTCCTCGAAGAACGGGTCGGATCAGGCGTAGAAGGCGGGGCGACTGGCGGTCTCGACCGCCTGCACGCCGCCGTCCTCGAGCGCCCGCACGCCGGCCTCGCACGCGGCGGCGACGAGGTAGCCGTCCCACGCGTTGGGGCCGTCGACGAGGTCGCCGCGGCGCACCGCGTCGACCCAGCGCTGGATCTCGTTGTCGTACGCGACGGCGAAGCGCGTCGTGAAGCTCGTGTGCTCGCGGCGGCCGACGCGCGCGCCGTGCCACAGCATGAGGCCCTGGGGATCGCCGATGCGCGCGACGCCCTCCGAGAAGACGGCCTCGGTGGTCACCTGGTACCCGAACTGCACGCTGACGTTCATCTCGAGGTCGACGAGCACGCCGTTCTCGAGCTCCATGAGCACGAGGATCGGCTCGCGCAGGCGCTCGGGCGTCTCGGGGTTCTGCCGGGCGTACTTCACCTCGACGCTCTTGAGCGGCGACCCCGCGAGCCACGGCACGACGTCGAACTCGTGCACGACCGAGTCGGTGATGAGCATCGACTGCTGGTACGAGTCGGGCACGCTCGGGTTGCGGTGCGCGCAGCGCAGCATCACGAGCTCGCCCGCCTCGCCCGACGACACGAGCTCGCGCAGCTGCTCGTACTCGGGGTCGAAGCGGCGCATGAAGCCGACCTGGATGTGCGGCTTGTCGAGCTTCTGCTCGGCCTCGAGCACCTGCAGCGACGTCTCGCTGTCGGGCGTGAGGGGCTTCTCGCAGAGGATCGGCAGGCCCGCCTCGAGCGCCGGCAGCAGCACGGGCAGGTGGAACTGGCCCGGCACGGCGATGAGGGCGGCGTCGATCGCGTCGGCGGCGAGCGCGTCCTCGATCCGGGCGAACGTCTGCGCGTTCGGGGCGTTCTCGGCCGCGGCGGCCGCGCGGCCCTGGTCGGGCTCGATCACGGCCGACACGTAGGCGCCGGCAATGCGCGTCTCGATGCGCTGGATGTGGTCGGCGCCCATCGCGCCGGCCCCGACGACTCCGATGCGGAGGTCCTTGGTCATGGGGAGAGTCTCCTCGAGTCAGAACTGGCGCGCGAGGTGCGTGCAGCCGAAGATGTGGTCGCGCGTGCGGCGCGCGATCGGGAACGGGTAGTCGACGTCGCAGCCGTACATGTCCTGCTCGACGATCGCGAAGATGTCGGGCGAGATCGCGGCCGCGGCCTCGATGATCGGGCCGAGCTCGGGGATCCCATGCGGCGGCTCAGTCATGATGCCCTGCGCGACGGCGTCCTTGAAGCTCACGTCGTTCTTCAGCACGTCGAACAGCAGCGACGGGTCGACCTGCTTGAGGTGCAGGTAGCCGATGCGCTCGGGGCGCTGCTGGATGAGCGAGAGGTTGTCTCCGCCGTAGAAGGCGAAGTGGCCCGTGTCGAGGCACAGGTTCGTGTACCGCGGATCCGTCTCGTCGAGGAAGCGGTTGACCTCGCGCGTCGTGCCGACGTGGCTGTCGGCGTGCGAGTGGAACTGCTGCTTCACGCCGTACTCCTCGAGCAGCGCCTTGCCGAGGCGGTCATGCCCCGCCGCCAGCTTGGCCCACTGCTCGTCCGTGAGGGTGCGCGGCTCGAGCGCCTCGCCCGTCGCGTCGCTGCGCCACAGGTCGGGGATCACGACGATGTGCTCGGCGCCCAGCTGCGAGGCGAGCCCCGCGACCTTCACGGCCTGGTCCCACGCGCGTTGCCACTCGTCGTCCGACTTGTGGAAGCCCGTGAACACGGTGCCGCCCGAGAGCTTGAGGCCGCGCTTGCCGAGCTCGTCCTCCAGCTGGTGCGGGTCGGTCGGCAGGTACCCGTACGGGCCCAGCTCGATCCACGTGTAGCCGGCCTCGACGACCTCGTCCAGGAAGCGCTGCCACGGCACCTGGTTGGGGTCGTCGGGGAACCACACGCCCCACGAGTCGGGCGCCGTGCCGATGCGCAGCCCGGCGTTGTCTCCTGCGATGGTCGCCGCGCTCGTGCGGTCGGGTGCAGTGCTCATTGTCATCTCCCTCGATGGGTTGTCGTTGTTCTCAGCCGAGCAGCGGACGCTGCGCCTTCTGCTGCTCGAGGTACTCCTCGCGCGCCGCGGTCGTCGACTCGAGCGTCGACACCTGCGCGACGGGCACGTCCCACCACCCCGCGCCGTCGGGCGCGTAGATGAGCGGATCGCTGTTGATGTGGATCACGGTCGACGCGTCCGACGCCTTCGCGCGAGCGACCGCGGCGCCGAGGTCGTCGATCGCGCCCTCGCCGGGCTCGATCTCGATCGTCTCGATGCCGTAGCTGCGGGCGTTCGCGGCGAGGTCGACGGGCAGGACGTCCTCGCCCTGGAAGTTGCGCGCCTGCGGGTCGTAGGCGCGGTACTTCGTGCCGAAGCGCTCGGATCCGACGGTCTCGGAGAGGTGCCCGATCGACGCGTAGCCGTGGTTCTGGATCACGATGACGATGATCTTGATGCCCTCCGCGACGGCCGTCACGAGCTCGGTGTTGAGCATGAGGTACGAGCCGTCGCCGACCATGATGATGACGTCGCGGTCGGATCCGTCGGCCTCCGCGCCGCGCTTGACGCCCAGGCCGCCCGCGATCTCGTAGCCCATGCAGCTGAACGCGTATTCGACGTGGTAGCCGAGCGGATCGCGCACGCGCCACAGCTTGTGGAGGTCGCCGGGCAGCGATCCCGCCGCCTGCACGACGACGTCCTCGGGCGCCGAGGCGCGCTGCACGGCGCCGATGATCTCGGGCTGGCCGGGGAGCGCGAGGCCCGAGGGCGCGAACGCCTCGTCGACCGTGCGATCCCAGTCGGCCTTCTCGCTGGCGATGCGCTCCGCGTACTCCGCCTCGACCGAGAAGCCCTCGAGGGCGTCCGCGAGCTCGACGAGCGCCTCGCGGGCGTCGGCGATGACGGGCAACTGCGTGCCGTGCTTGTAGGCGTCGAACGAGGCGACGTTGATGTTGACGAACGTGACGTCGGGGTTCTGGAACGCCGTGCGCGATGCCGTCGTGAAGTCGCTGTACCGCGTGCCGATGCCGATGACGACGTCGGCCTCGGCCGCGATGCGGTTCGCGGCGAGCGTGCCGGTCGCGCCGACGCCGCCGAGGTACTGCGGGTGGTCCCACGCGAGCACGCCGCCGCCGGCCTGCGAGGTGCCGACGGGGATCCCCGTGGCCTCGACGAGCGCGCGCAGCTGGTCCTCGGCGCCCGAGTACAGCACGCCGCCGCCCGCGACGATGACGGGCCGCTTCGCGGCGCGGATCGCGCGCACCGCCGGGGCGAGCGCGTCGCGCTCGGGGCGCGGGCGTCGGATCCGCCACTCGCGCGGCTGGAGGAAGGAGACGGGCACGTCGAACGCCTCGGCCTGCACGTCCTCGGGAAGCGCGATCGTGACGGCGCCGGTCTCGGCCGGATCCGTCAGCACGCGCATGGCCGCGAGGGCGATCGAGAACAGCTGCTCGGGGCGCTGCACGCGGTCGAAGAAGCGCGAGACGGGGCGGAACGCGTCGGTCACCTGCACCCCCAGGTCGTGCGGGTGCTCGAGCTGCTGGAGCACGGGATCGGCGACGCGCGTCGCGAACGTGTCGCTCGGCAGGAGCAGCGCGGGCAGGCGGTTCGCCGTCGCGAGCGCTGCCCCCGTGAGCATGTTGGCCGCGCCGGGCCCGACCGACGCCGCGGCCGCGTAGGTGCCGCGGCGGCGGTGCATGCGCGCGTAGCCCACGGCCTGGTGCACCATGGCCTGCTCGTTGCGCGCCTGGTGGTACGGCATGAGGTCGGGCCGCTCGGCGTTGAACTGGCGCAGCGCCTGACCGACGCCCGCCACGTTGCCGTGGCCGAAGATGCCGAACGTCGCGGGGATGGTCCTCTCTCGGTGCTCCCCGTCCACGGTCCACTGGTTCGCAA
The DNA here is from genome assembly GCA_029267645.1 of Microbacterium sp. Taxonomy (GTDB): domain Bacteria; phylum Actinomycetota; class Actinomycetes; order Actinomycetales; family Microbacteriaceae; genus Microbacterium. The sequence continues at coordinate 1,888 of JAJUIM010000117.1, read as the reverse complement.
GGAACTCGATGAGCGCCTGGCCCACCGTCATCCGCCTGGTCTCGGTCATGCCTCGTTCTCGCTTTCGTACGGCAGGCGCTCGTCGAACGGCTGCCCCTCCCACGACTCGCGCACCCACGCGTGGTCCGGGTCGTCGCTGATGTTCCACACGCGCTCGGCGTCGGGCCCCGCCATGACGTTGAGGTAGTACAGGTCGTACCCCGGCGCGGCGACGGCCGGCCCGTGGTACCCGTACGGCACGAGCGCGACATCGCCCGTGCGCACCTGCGCGTCGATCTCGATCTCGCCCGCGGGCGACGAGTAGGTGCTGAACATGCCGAACGCCGCCTCTGGCCGCGCCTTCTCGCCGCCGACGCGGGTCGGGGCCGACTCGAAGTAGTAGATCTCCTCGAGCCGCGACTCGTGCCCGGGCTTGTGCTCGTCGTGCTTGTGCGGCGGGTAGGACGACCAGTTCTGGCTGGGCGTGATCACCTCGCACACGATGAAGCGGGCGGCGTCGAGCGCCTGCGGCGTGCCGAAGTTGTGCACCTGGCGGCTCGAGGCGCCGGATCCGCGCAGCTCGAGCGGCGACTCCTCGGCCGACAGATAGCGGGTCGGCACGTCGTCGGCCGTGGGGCTCGTCGCGACCGCGACGCGCCCCGTGCCCGTGATCCGCGCGACCGCGACGGTCGAGACGTAGAGCACGTCGGTGGGCCCGTCGAAGACCGAGCGCCGGCCCGCGAGCGTGTACTCGCGCTCCTCCCCCTGTTCGTCGACGACGACGGCGAAGGATCCCGCGAGCGGGACGATCAGCTTCTCGACGCCCGCCTCGACCTCGACGCTCGTACCGTCGAGCTCGGCGACTCGCAGGCCCGTGTGGGCCCAGCCGTCGATCTCGCCGTCGATGACCGTCTGCCAGTCGCCGCGCGCGAGTTCGCCGCGCTTATGGAACCACCTCGTGGTGCTCATGGTGCTCGCTCCTCGTGAATGCGGATCCGGTCAGTCGTTCTGCGGGAAGCCCAGGTTGATCCCGCCGTGCGTCGCGGGGTCGAGCCAGCGGCTCGTGATGGCCTTCTCGCGCGTGAAGAACTCGAAGCCCTGCACACCGTATGCCTTGGCGTCGCCGAACAGCGAGGCCTTCCAGCCGCCGAACGAGTGGTACGCGACCGGCACCGGGATCGGCACGTTGATGCCGATCATGCCGACCTGCACCTCGTTCTGGAAGCGGCGGGCAGCGCCGCCGTCGTTCGTGAAGATCGCGGTGCCGTTGCCGAACGCGCCCGAGTTGATGAGCGCGAGACCCTCGTCGTAGCTCTTCACGCGCACGATCTCGAGCACGGGGCCGAAGATCTCCTCCGTGTAGGCGCGCGAGGTCGTCGGCACGGCGTCGATGAGCGTCGGGCCGAAGAAGAAGCCGTCCTCGTGGCCGTCGACCGCGAAGCCGCGGCCGTCGACGACGATCTTCGCGCCGTCGGCCTCGGCGATGTCGACGTAGCCCGACACCTTCTCGCGGTGCTGCGCCGTGATGAGCGGGCCCATCTGCGGCTCGGGGCTCGCGGCGCCGTTGCCGACCGTGAGGTTGCCGATGCGCTCGGTGATCTTCTCGATCAGCTCGTCGGCGACCGGCTCGACCGCGAGCACGACCGAGACGGCCATGCAGCGCTCGCCCGCGGCGCCGTAGCCCGCGTTGATCGCCTGGTCGGCGACGATGTCGAGGTCGGCGTCAGGCAGCACCAGCATGTGGTTCTTCGCGCCGCCGAGCGCCTGTACGCGCTTGCCGTTCTTCGCGGCCGTCTCGTAGATGTACTGCGCGATGGGCGTGGATCCGACGAACGACACCGACTGCACGATGGGGTCGGTCAGCACGCCGTCGACCGCGAGCTTGTCGCCCTGCAGCACCGTGAAGACG
>JAJUIM010000022.1 GCA_029267645.1 Microbacterium sp. | reverse complement strand
GCGTCGGCCCACGTGACGTTCGGGATCCCCGCGACGGAGAAGGCGACGACGGCGTTCAGGCCGAGACCCGCGGCGAGCGCGAGCGGGTAGTTCGCGATCGCGCCCATGAGGATCGACATGACGCCCGCGATGAGCGCCGTCGCCGAGGCGATCATCGAGAGGTTCGGCTGCGTGACGTCGGTGCCGCCGCCGAGCACCTGGCCGGTGCCGTCGAGCGTCGTGCCGAGGATCAGCGGGTTCAGCACGAGGATGTACGACATCGCGAGGAAGGTCACGAGGCCGCCGCGGATCTCGGTGCCGATCGTGGAGCCGCGCTCCGTGATCTTGAAGAACCGGTCGATCGCGCCTGGCGGGGATGCGGGGGACGTGGTGGTGGCAGAAGACGCCTGGCTCATGGATTCGATGTTCCCATAGCGCCGCTGGGACGTGAGAGGGAGGATGGGGCCGCGACGCCTTCGGTTCTCGACAGGTGTAGCATGAGATCAGCAGATTCCATGCGCAGGTATGGAACGTCATCGAGGTCCGAGGAGGACGAACATGGGTTTTGAGGGCAAGGTCGCACTCGTCACGGGCGGCGGATCCGGCATCGGCGCGGCGATCTCGAAGGAGCTCGCGGCGCAGGGCGTCAAGGTCGTCGTGACCGACATCAAGCTCGAGGCCGCGCAGGCCACGGTCGACGAGATCACGAAGGCGGGCGGCGAGGCCGCGGCGTTCGAGGGCAACACGGCCGTCGCCGACGACAGCCGCAAGGCCGTCGAGTTCGCCGTGTCGACGTTCGGCGGGCTGAACTACGCCGTCAACAACGCGGGCATCGGCGGCAAGCAGGCCCCGACGGGCGAGATCGACCTCGACGACTGGGACCGCGTCATCGACATCAACCTCAACGGCGTGCTGTACGGCATGCGCTACCAGATCCCCGCGATGCTCGAGGCGGGCGCCGCCGAGTCGTCGATCGTCAACATGGCGTCGATCCACGGCACGGTCGCCGCGATCGGCAACGCGGCCTACACGGCCGCCAAGCACGGCGTCGTCGGCGTCACGAAGAACGCGGCCGCCGAGTACGGCCCGCAGGGCCTGCGCATCAACGCGGTCGGCCCTGGCTACATCGAGACCCCGCTCGTGAAGAGCGGCCTCTCGAAGGAGGCCTACGACGCCCTCGCCGGCAAGCACCCGCTCGGCCGCCTCGGCCAGCCCGAGGAGATCGCGAAGGTCGTGCGCTTCCTGCTGAGCGACGACGCCTCGTTCGTGACGGGCGCCTACTACCTGATCGACGGCGGCTACACGACCGTCTGATCGCCTCACCCGACAAGAGCGCTCGCCCCACGCCGGGGCGGGCGCTCTTTTCGTGTGGGCGCCGCGTCGTCAGCGCGAGTAGGTGCCGACGTGGCGGTTCTGCTCGATGACGGCGTCGGCGTAGTCGCGCAGGAACTCCTCGCGCGTCGGCTCGCCCTCGACCCTGCGGCTGAGCGCGTAGACCCAGAAGTAGTAGTTGTGGTCGCCGTGGCCGGGAGGGGGCAGCGGGCCCGAGTAGCCGGCCTCGCCCTTCGTCGTGACGCCTTCGCGCCCGCTGTCGGCCGTGATGCGCGCGGCGTCGGCGGGGATCCCGAAGACCGTCCAGTGGGTCCAGCCGTGCGGCAGGGGCGCGTCGGGGTCGTGGCAGATGAGCGCGAGCTCGACCGCCTCGGCGGGCACGCCCGAGACCTCGATGACGGGCGCCGTGTCGTCGTGCTCGGCCGTGAACCGGTCGGGGATGCGCGTGCGGTCGGCGAAGTCGGGCGACGTGACGCTGATCGTTCCGGGGAAGGCCATGGTTCCTCCTGCTCTCGTGCGGGTGGGTGCGCCACGAGGCTAGCGCGTCGCGCACCCACCCGCACGAGGATCCCGTTACGGCAGCCGCTCCTCCCCCAGCAGCGCGACGGCCTCCGCGAACGCGCGGAGGCCGACCGCCACGTCGGCCGTGCCGACGGCCTCGTCGGGGTGGTGGCTGATGCCGTCGGGGTTGCGCAGGAACAGCATGCCGACGGGCGCGATGGATCCGATCGTCATGCCGTCGTGCCCAGCCGGGCTGAACAGCGTCGCGGGCTCGGCGCCCGGATCCGTCGCGCCGATGCCCGCGCGGACGACGTCCTGCAGCAGCGGATCGCAGAACAGCGCGGGCGCGGCGTGCACCTCGCGCGCGGCCCAGCGCAGGCGGCGGCGCCCCATGATGGCGTCGAGCTCGGCCGAGATGCGGGCCCACGTCGCGTCGCGCGCGCCGTCGAACTCGCCGCGCAGGTCGATGCTGAACCGCGCCTCGCCCGGCACGACGTTGACGGCGCCGGGGAACGCCTCGAGCCGGCCGACCGTGCCGATGATGTGGTGCTCGCTCGAGCAGATCCGCTCGACCGCGAGGGCCGCCTCGCTCGCCCCGAGCAGCGCGTCGCGGCGCATGTCGTAGGGCGTGCCGCCCGCGTGCCGGGCCTCGCCCTCGACGACGACCTGGAAGCGCCTGGCCGAGGCGATCGACGACACGACCGCGAGCGGCTCGCCGCGGCGGTCGAGCTCGACGCCCTGCTCGATGTGGGCCTCGAGGTAGCCGACGAGGCGCTCGCTCGTGCGCGCCGCCTCGCCCACGCGCTCGGGGTCGAGCCCGAAGGCGCGGTACGCCTCGCGCAGCGTGATGCCGTCCGCGTCGGTCAGATCCCACCAGCCGTCCTCCCACGCGCCCGCGACGGCCGAGGATCCGAGCAGCGCCTTGCCGAACCGCGTGCCCTCCTCGTCGCTGAAGGCCGCGACCTCGAGCCCGAACGGGAAGGGGCTCTGCCACCCGCCGTCCGCAGCCCGCTCACGCAGCAGGCGCACGACCTCGATGCCCAGGAGCACGCCGAGGATCCCGTCGTACCGCCCCGCGTCGGTGACGGTGTCGAGGTGCGACCCGAGCATCACGACGGGGGCGTCGGGATCGGCCGCCGGCAGCACGCCCGTGAGGTTGCCGGCCGCGTCGGTCCGCGCCGTCATGCCGACCTCTCGCATCCACGCGGCCACGACCTGGTTGACCCTCGCGTGCTCGGGCGAGAGGTACACGCGGGTGATCCGCCCCTCGCCCGCCGAGATGCTCGCGAGGTCGTCGCAGCGGCCCATGATGCGGCGCGCGGCCGAGGCGAACGCGTCGGGCGCGACGGATCCGATGCGCGGGTGCGCCGTCGCGGCGGTCATGCGCCGGCTCCCCGGAACACGTCGGCCGCGGCTTCGACGCCGCCGCCCACGGGGACGTCGATATGGCGGCGCAGCACCTGCTCGAGGGCCGCGAGCGTCGTGAGCACGGCGTCCCTGCGCGCGTTGTAGCCCATCGTGCCGATGCGCCAGACGCGGCCGTGCAGGGGGCCGAAGGAGGTGCCGATCTCGATCGCGAAGTCGTCGAGCAGCGCCTCGCGCACGACGTCGGCGGGCGCGCCGTCCGGGATCTCGACCGCGATGACGTTCGTCATCTTGTGCGCCCGGTCGCCGAAGACGGTGAGGCCGAGCGCCTCGACGCCCGCCCGCATCGCGCGGCCGGCGACCTCGTGGCGGGCGATGACGGTGTCTCGCCCCTCCTCGAGCAGCACGGCCGCGCACTCGCGCGCGGCGTAGAGCATGCTCGTCGCCTCCGTGTGGTGGTTGAGCCGGCGCGGGCCCCAGTAGGCCATGATCATGCCGAGGTCGAAGTAGTTCGATCGCACGAAGTCGGCGCTCTCCGCGTCGCCCGTCTCGCGGATCCCCGCCTCGACGCGCGCGCGGGACCGGACGACGTCGGCCGCGCGCTCCGACAGCGTGATGGGCGAGGATCCGCTCGGCCCGCCGAGGCACTTCTGCAGGCCGGCCGTCGCGGCGTCGAGCCCCCACCCGTCCGCCTCGAAGACGTTGCCGCCGAGCGTCGCGGTCGCGTCGGCGTAGAGCAGCACGCCGTGCTTCTCGCAGATCGCGCCGAGCTCGTCGAGCGGCTGCGCCATGGTCGTCGACGTGTCGCCGTGCACGACCGCGAGGAGCGCGGGCCGCACGCGCGCGATCTCCTCCTCGATCCGCGAGACCGGCACGACCTGCCCCCACGGCACCTCGATGCGGTGAACCTCGGCGAGCGCGCGCTCGGCGATCTCGGCGAGCAGGTGGCCGAAGCGGCCGAACACGGGCACAAGTACGCGCTCACCGGGCCGCACGAGCGAGGCGATCGCGGCCTCGATGCCCGCGCGCGAGGTGCCGTCGACGAGCAGCGTCTGCTCGTTGTGTGTCGCCCACACCTCGCGGTACAGCGCCTGCACCTCGCCCATCGCGTCGGTCATGAACGGGTCGTACTGGCCGACGAGGGGCGCCGACATGGCGCGCAGCACGCGGGGGTGCGCCGAGATCGGCCCCGGGCCCATGAGCAGCCGGTGCGGCGGGTCGAGCGGGGCGAGACGGGTCATGCGGGTCCTTCTTTCTCGGGGGTCGTCAGGTCGGCGATGCGGCGGCCGAGCCGCACAAGGGCGGCGTCGGTTCCGGCGCGCGAGGCGACGCATACGCCGACCGGCGCGGTGCCGCGCGGCGCGGGCACGGCGAGCAGGGGCACGGACAGGGCGGGGATCCCCGCGACCGACACGGGCGCGGTCATGCGCAGGGTCGCGGTGCGCACGGCGTCGACGCGCGTGGGATCCGCCGTGAGCGCCGGCGCGGGGCCGGGCACGGTGGGCACGAGCACCGGCGAGGATCGCACGGCCTCGCGCAGCCGGCGGGCCGGCGCCTCGAGGGCGGCGCGCGCCGCGGCCTCCTCGTCAGGCGAGATGCGGGAGGCGGCCGCGAAGCGCGCCGCGACGGCGTCGCCGAGGGATCCGGGGTGCGCGCGGATCCAGTCGCCGTGCGCCCGCCACGCCTCGGCGGCCTGCACGACGCGGAACGCCTCGTGCACGTGCGCGAGGGGGCCGAGCTCGAACCGCTCGACGGGCGCGTCGAGCCGCACGAGGAGGCGCTCGAAGGCCGCCCGCGTCTCGGGCTCGGCCGCCTCGAGCGCCTCGATCGGCACGAGGAAGCGGATGTCGAGGCCCTCCCCGCCCGTCTCGGGCACGCACGCCTCGGCGACGGCCTCGAGCGCGGCGCCGTCGCGGGCGAGCCAGCCGACCGCGTCGAAGCTCGGCGCGAGCGGCAGCAGCCCCTCGCGCGAGACGAGGCCGTGCGTCGTGCGCAGGCCCCACAGCCCCTGGTACGACGCGGGCACCCGGATCGACCCCGCCGTGTCGGTCGCGAGGCCGATGTCGGCGTGGCCGAGCGCGACGGCGCTCGCGGGGCCCGACGAGGATCCGCCGGGCAGCGCGCCCGGCACGGCCCCGTTGGGCGGCGTGCCGTAGTGCACGCTGTCGCCCGCGATCGAGTAGGCGAACTCGTCGGTGCGCGCGATGCCGCGAAGCGAGGCGCCCGCGTCGAGGAGCGCCTGCACGGCGGGCGCCGTGGTCTCCTCCGCCGCCGCGCCCGCGAGGTAGGTCGGGTTGCCCGCGCCGATCGCGTGGCCCGCGACGGCGAAGAGATCCTTGACCGCGACGGACGAGCCGCGAAGCGGCCCCGTCGCGGATCCCGCCACGAGCGGGTCGCCCACGACGCGCCAGATCGCGCTGTCCATCGGCTGCGGGGCGTCCGCGACCGAGGCGGGGACGGCGGGGGTCATGCGAAGTCGGCCTCTCGGATGCGCGCGTGCACGCCGCACGTGCTGTCGACGACCTGCGAGATGTCGAAGTCGGTCGCGGCCGACAGGTAGGCGTAGGCGAGGTGCTCGTCCATGCCCCAGCGCGCCTGCAGCAGGTCGAGCGAGGCGCGCACGGCCTTGCGCATCGCCTCGCCGAGATCAGGATCGAGGCCCGTCGCGACGAGGTACTCGGGCGTGCGCACAAGCGGCCCCGTGACGATGCCGTACTCGCGCCTCGCGGTCGCGGCCGGGATGACGTCGAAGGTGAGGGTCGCCCTGAGCGATGCCTCGAACGCCGTGAGCGCGACCTCGCCGTCGCCCTGCGCGAAGTGGGGGTCGCCGACGTAGGCGAGCGCGCCGTCGACCTGCACGGGCAGCAGCAGCTCTGCGCCCTCGACGAGCAGCTTGATGTCGATGTTGCCGCCGAACGCGCGCGGCGGCACCGAGTGGGGCCGCGTGCCGCTCGCGGGCGCGACGCCCATGATCCCGAGGAACGGCGCGAGGGGGATCGCGACGTCGCGCTCGGCGCCCTCCGTGCGCGGCAGCGCGCCGACGGGGCGGCCCGCGCGCTCCTCGACCGGCACGAAGACGCTCACGGAGGCGCCGTTGCGGGGCAGGTGCCCCGGCAGCGCGCCCTTGCCGTGCCGGTTGCTGATGACGCCGTACGGCACGCGCGGCTCGAGCCGGTCGACGCGGATCCGCAGCAGGTCGCCCGGCGCGGCGCCGCGCACGTGGATGGGGCCCGTCACGACGTGCGGGCCGTCGGCGTCGTCGTGCGGCGTGTGCGCCGCGATCTGCTCGGCGTCGGTGAGCACGGCGCCGGGCGCGACGCCGTGGGCGCCGAAGAACGCGCGCGGATCCTGCCCCTGGTCGGGCAGCAGCCCCTCGTGGCTGACCGTGTCGACGACGACCTGGTCGCCCGCAGAGATCGTCAGCACGGCGGCGTCGTCGCCGCTCGGCAGGCGCCCCCACAGCACGTGCGCGGGCTCAGCGCTGAGATAGGCCGCGCCTGCGGGCAGCTCGTGCCCCGGTGGGAAGTCGTGCGGCTGCAGCACCGGCAGCTCGGCGAAGCGGGCGGGGCCCCGGCCGATGCCATGCAGGGTGCTCTCGCTGGTGGGAATCATGGGGTCTCCTGGGGGACGGGCGCCGGGGCGGGCCGCCCGGCGCGGTGGGACAGGACCTCGCGGCCGGATCCGGTGACGACGCCGCGACCCGAGGCGAAGATGCGGGCGCCGTGCAGGTACGTCTCGCTCACGGCGCCCGCGAGCGGGCGGCCGATCCACGGCGAGATGCGGTTGCGGTACAGCAGCTCGTCGGCGGCGAGGATCCGCTCGTCGCCCGGCGCGAAGACGGCGAGGTGGGCGGGCGCGCCCGCGCGGATCTCGCCGCGGTCGAGGCCCGCGACGCGGGCGGGGCCGGTCGTGAAGGCGGGCAGGATCCGCTCGAGCGGGATCTCGCGCCTGCGCGCCTCGGTCCACACGGCCGCGAGCCCCGTCTGCACGCCCGCGATGCCGCCCCAGGCCACGCCGAGGTCGCGCTCGCCCTTCAGCTCGGCGGTCGCCGGCGAGTGGTCGCTCACGATCGCGTCGATCGTGCCGTCGAGCACGCCGCGCCACAGCGCGTCCTGGTGCGCCCGCTCGCGGATCGGCGGGCAGCACTTGAAGCGGCCCTCGCCGTCGGGGATCTCATCGGCCGAGAGCGCGAGGTAGTGCGGACAGGTCTCGGCCGTGACCGCGACGCCGTCGGCCTTCGCGCGGCGCAGGAGGTCGACCGACTCGGCCGCCGAGACGTGCACGATGTGGGCGCGGGCGCCCGTGCGCCGCGCGGCCTCGACGACGCGGCGCACGGCCTCGGCCTCGGCGCGCGGGGGCCGCGAGGCGACGAAGTCGGCGAAGACGGGGCCCGAAGCCTCGCCCAGCAGCTCGTCGAGCTCGGCGTGCGCGATGAGCAGGCCGCCGGCCGCGGCCAGCTCGGCGAGCGCCGCCTCGAGCTGCGCGGCGTCGAGGTGCCCGAACTCGTCGATGCCGCTCGGGGCGAGGAAGCACTTCACGCCGACGACGCCCGCCTGCAGCAGCTGCGCGAGCGCGCCGAGGTTCTCGGGCACGGCGCCACCCCAGAACGCGACGTCGACCGCCATGCGCCCTGCGAGCGCCCGCCGCTTCGCCTCGAGCGCCGCGGGGCTCGTCGTCACGGGGATCGAGTTGAGCGGCATCTCGACGATCGTCGTGACGCCGCCGGCCGCCGCGGCCGCCGTGCCCGTCGCGGCGCCCTCCCACGCCGTGCGACCCGGGTCGTTGAGGTGCACGTGCGCGTCGACGAGGCCCGGCAGCAGCACCTGGCCGTCGGGGACGACGACGTGCGCCGACTCGGAGAACGGCGCGACGCGGCGGATCCTGCCGTCTTCGATCGTCACGGTCGCGGGGCGGAACGCGCCGTCGACGAAGGTGCGCCGCGCGGCGATCGAGGCGGGCCTCAGGGGCTCAGTCGGGGTCACGCGGCTCACGGTAATCAGGCCTCGTATCAGGCATGTTTCGGTCGGATGACGCGAACGCGCGCCGCGCCATCCGACCGCGCTCTGCCCGTAACGGCCCGGAAATCTCGTCGCCCTAGCGTGACCGCCATGCACCTCGAGGACTTCAATCGGGCGCCGGCCGACGAGGCCGCCGCCATTGCCCGCACCTGGGCCCACGTGCCGCGCTGGGCCGCCGACGCGGCCAGGCGCAGGCCCTTCGCCTCGCCGGACGAGCTCGCGGCGCACGTGCGCCGCGCAGCCCGCGGCTGGGGCGCGGAAGACCTCGACGGCGCCCTCGCCCACCACGCTCGGATCGGCGAGACGCCGCGCGGATCCGGGCCCGAGGACGCCGCGTCGCGCCGCGAGCAGGCGGGCCTCTCGGACGCCGACGAGGAGGTGCGCTCGCGCCTCGCCGACGCGAACGCGCGCTACGCCGCCCGCTTCGGCCGCACCTTCCTCGTGCGCGCCGCGGGGCGCGGCCCCGACGAGCTCCTCGCGGAGGCCGAGCGCCGCCTCGGAAACGGCGACGAGGAGGAGCTGCGCGAGGCGTGCGCGGCGCTCGCCGAGATCGCCGCGCTGCGGATCCGCGACGCCTTCGCGCCCGAGAAGGCGGGCGCCTGATGCCGCAGCTGACGACGCACGTCCTCGACACCACGCGCGGCGCGCCCGCTGCGGGCGTCGCCGTGACGCTCGCCGACGCGCTCGGCGTCGTGCTCGCGTCGGCCGTCACCGACGCCGACGGGCGCGCGGGCCTCGGGCCCGACCGCCTCGTCGACGGCGACTACGCGCTGCGGTTCGCGACGCGCGAGTTCTTCGCCGCGCGCGGCACGCAGACCTTCTTCCCGCTCATCACGGTCGAGTTCACGATCGCAGACGACCGGCACCACCACGTGCCGATCCTCATGAGCCCGTTCGCCTATTCCACCTATCGAGGGAGCTGACATGAGCGCAGACACCGTGCGCCTGGGTCCGAACAAGTACGGCAAGGCCGAGGTGCGCCTCGTGCGCATCACGCGCGACACGCCGCGCCACGAGATCGAGGACCTGACGATCACGTCGCAGCTGCGCGGCGACGTGTCGGGATCCTTCCTCTCGGGCGACAACTCGCGCATCGTCGCGACCGACACGCAGAAGAACACGGTCTTCGCGTTCGCGGGCCGGCACGGCGTCGGATCCCCCGAGCGGTTCCTGGGCCTGCTCGCCGACCACTTCACCGAGTCGTTCGAGTGGATCGACGGCGGGCTCTGGCAGGCCGAGCAGCACGAGTGGGCGCGGATCCTGTCGGGCGGCCCGGGCGAGGACCACTCGTTCGTGCGCTCGGGACAGGCCACGCGCCTCGCGGCCGTGCAGGTCGTTGCCGGCGAGCGGCACGTGTTCGGCGGCGTGAAGGACCTCACGGTGCTGAAGTCGACGGGGTCGGAGTTCTGGGGCTACCCCGCGACCGAGTTCACGACGCTGCCCGAGACGAACGACCGCGTCATGGCGACGAGCGTGACGGGCCGCTGGCGCTACCTGCCGGAGGCCGTGGCCCGTGGGATCGACTACAACGGGCTCTTCGACGACGTGCGCCGCCTGCTGCTCGAGCGCTTCGCCGACGTGCACTCGCTCGCGCTGCAGCAGACGCTGTACGAGATGGGCAGGGCCGTCATCGAGGCGCGGCCCGAGATCGCCGAGGTGCGCTTCGCCATGCCCAACAAGCACCACTTCGTCTACGACATCGCGCGATTCGGCATCGAGAACGAAGGAGAGGTGTTCATCGCGGACGACCGGCCGTACGGTCTCATCGAGGGCAGCGTGATCCGCGCGGGCGTCGCGGACGCGGACGACGCCTGGCGCGAGCTGCCGAGCTTCGTCTGATGGCCCTCGGGCGGAAGGCGGGCGCGTGGATCTGAACACCGTCGCGTCGTATCGCGCGGCCCGCACGCGCGACGACCTCGTCCTCGCCGAGGGCGAGGTGCTGCTGGGCGGCGGCACGTGGCTCTACTCGGAGCCGCAGCCGCGCGCCCGCGGCCTCGTCGACCTCACGACGATGGGGTGGCCCGCGACCGAGCGCCGGCCCGAGGGCCTGCGCATCGCCGCGACGTGCACGATCGCCGAGCTCGCGCGGCTCGAGCCGGATCCCTCCTGGCGCGCGCACCCGCTCTTCGCGCAGTGCGCCGACGCCCTGCTCGCCTCGTTCAAGGTGTGGCGCGTCGCGACCGTCGGCGGCAACGTCTGCCGCGGCTTCGCGGCGGGCGCCATGACGGCGCTGTGCGCGGCCCTCGACGCGAGCGCGCTCGTGTGGACGCCGGACGGCGGATCGCGCACGCTGCCCGTCGCCGAGCTCGTCACGGGCAACGGCCGCACGGCCCTCGGCCCCGGCGAGGTGCTGCGGGCGCTCGACGTCCCCGCGCACGCGCTGCACGCCCGCACGGCGCTGCGCAGGATCGCGCTCGCCGAGCGCGGCCGCTCCGGCGCCCTCGTGATCGGCCGCGTCGACGACGACGGAAGCGCCGTGTTCTGCGTCACGGCGGCCGTGCCGCGGCCCGCCGTGCTGCGCTACGACGGCCTGCCGGGCACCGATGCGCTCGCACGCGACGTGCGCGCGCTCGAGGGCTTCTACACGGATCCGTTCGGCGCGGCCGACTGGCGGCGGCACGTGAGCGGCGTGCTCGCGGCCCAGGTGCGAGAGGAGCTCGCGGCATGAGGTTCCAGGTCAACGGAGCGCCCGTCGAGGCCTCCCCCGCGCCCGGCCAGTGTCTGCGCACGCTGCTGCGCGACGCGGGCCGCACCGAGGTCAAGCGCGGCTGCGACGCGGGCGACTGCGGCGCGTGCAGCGTGCTCGTCGACGGCGAGCCCGTGCAGTCGTGCATCTTCCCTGCGCACCGCATCGAGGGCCGCGAGGTCACGACCGCCGCGGGCCTCGCGCGCGGCGGCGAGCTGAGCCCCATGCAGCGCTCGTTCGCCGACGGCTTCGCCTTCCAGTGCGGCTTCTGCACCCCCGGCATGGTCGTCACGGCCTCGGCCCTCGACGGCGCGCCGGACGGCCTCGACCGCGCCATGAAGGGCAACCTCTGCCGCTGCACGGGCTACCGCCCCATCCTCGAGGCGATCGAGCGCGGGCGGGCGCCGGAGCGCGCGGGCTGCGCGGATCCCGCCCAGCGCGTCGGCTGCTCGGCGCGCCCGCCGGCCGCGGAGCGCATCGTGACGGGATCCGAGCCGTTCACCTTCGACGCCGCCGTGCCGGGCGCGCTCACGCTGCGCGTCGTCGGATCCCCGCACGCGCACGCGCGCATCCTGTCGATCGACACGTCGGAGGCCGAGCGCCTGCCCGGCGTCGAGCTCGTGCTCACCCACCGCGACGTCGCGCACCTGCCGACGTTCTCGACGGGGCGCCACGAGCACCGCGAGGACGACCCCGACGACACGCGCGTGCTCGACGACACCGTGCGCTTCGTCGGGCAGCGCGTCGCGGCGGTCGTCGCGGCGGACGCGACGACCGCCGAGGAGGCGTGCCGGCGGATCCGCGTCGAGTACGAGGTGCTCCCCGCCGTGTTCGACCCCGAGGAGGCGCGGCGGCCCGGAGCGCCCCTGCTACACCCCGACCGCACGCCGGCTGACCGCGTCGACGAGGCGCACCGCAACGTCATCGCCTCGGTGCACGAGGGCTTCGGCGACGTCGACGCCGCGCTCGAGGCGGCGCACGCGCGCGTCTCGGGCACCTGGTCGACGTCGCGCTCGATCCACGCGCAGCTCGAGACGCGGGGCGCGGTCGGCTGGGTCGCCGACGACGGCCGCCTCACGATCCGCACGAGCACGCAGGTGCCGTTCCTCGTGCGCGACGAGCTCGCGCGGCTCCTCTCGCTCTCGCGCGAGGACGTCCGCGTGTTCGCGGCCCGCGTCGGGGGCGGCTTCGGCGGCAAGCAGGAGCTGCTGTGCGAGGACCTCGTCGCGGTCGCTGTGATGCGCACGGGCCGCCCCGTCGCATACGAGCTGAACCGCAACGAGGAGTTCGTGCGGACGACCGTGCGCCACCCCATGCGCGTCTCGGTCGACGTCGCGGCCGACGAGCACGGCGCGCTCACGGCCATGAAGCTCGACGTGCTCTCCGACACGGGCGCCTACGGCAACCACTCGCGCGGCGTGCTCTTCCACGCGTGCGCCGAGTCGATGAGCCTGTACCGGTGCCCCGCACGGCGCGTCGACGCCGAGGTCGTCTACACGAACGCCGTGCCCTCGGGCGCGTTCCGCGGCTACGGGCTCGGCCAGGTCGTCTTCGCGATCGAGTCGGCGCTCGACGAGCTCGCGATCGAGCTCGGCATCGACCCCTTCGAGCTGCGGCGGCGCAACGCCGTCACGGCGGCCGATCCCGTGCTCACCCACGCGGGCGAGCCCGAGGCCGACCTCGTGTGGGGCAGCTACGGGCTCGACCAGTGCCTCGACCTCGCGCAGGAGGCGCTCGCATCGGGCGGCGACCCCGCGCCCGAGGGCGCGAACTGGCGGATCGGCGAGGGCATGGCGGCCGCGATGATCGCGACGATGGCGCCGTTCGGCCACATCTCGCGCGTCACGGTCGCCCTCGGCCCCGACGGATCCGCCGAGGTCGGCATCGGCACGAGCGAGTTCGGCAACGGCACGACGACCGTGCACACGCAGATCGTCGCGACCGACCTCGGCGTGCCCGCAGACCGGATCCGGCTGCGCCACGCCGACACCGACGCGGCCGCCCACGATACGGGCGCCTTCGCGTCGGCGGGCATCACGGTCGCCGGCAAGGCGCTGCACGCCGCCTGCCTCGCGCTGCGCCGCACGCTGTGCGAGACGGCCGCCCGGCTCGTCGGCTGCGATCCGGCCGACTGCGCGCCCGTGCCGGGCGGCGTGCGCGCGGGCGGCGAAGTCCTGCCGCTCGCAGACGTCATCGCGGCCGCCCCCGAGCGGCACCGCCACGGCGACGGTCTGCGCGCGGACGGCAGCGAGCTCGGCGACAGGCGCAGCCTCGCGTTCAACGTGCAGGCGTTCCGCGTCGCGGTCGACGTCGAGACGGGCGCCGTGCGCATCCTGCGGTCGGTGCAGGCGGCAGATGCGGGCGTCGTGCTGAACCCCGCGCAGTGCCGCGGGCAGATCGAGGGCGGCGTCGCGCAGGGCATCGGATCGGCGCTGTACGAGGAGATCATGGCCGACGAGCGCGGCGCGCTCACGACGCAGACCTTCCGCACCTACCGCGTGCCGCAGATGGCCGACGTGCCGGTCACCGAGGTGCGCTTCGCCGACACGAGCGACGAGCTCGGCCCCTTCGGCGCGAAGTCGATGAGCGAGTCGCCCTTCAACCCCGTCGCGCCCGCGCTCGCGAACGCGATCCGCCGCGCGATCGGGGCGCGGCCCATGCAGACCCCGATGTCGCGCGACCGCGTCTGGCGCCTCGCGTCGGGGCAGACGGGCGGGGAGCCGGCGTGATGAGGGAGATCCTGCCGGTCGCCGCGCGGTGGGCGCGCGAAGGGCGGCCCTTCGCGCTCGCGACGGTCGTGGCCGTGCGCGGCAGCGCGCCGCGCGAGGTCGGCGCGAGCATGGTCGTCGGGCAGGACGGCGCCGTGTTCGGCAACGTCTCGGGCGGGTGCGTCGACGCTGCGGTCGCCGCCGACGGCGCCGACGCCATGCGAGACGGCCGCCCGCGCCTCGCGCGCTACGGCATCGACGACGATCCGCTGCACGGGATCGCGCTCATGTGCGGCGGCGAGATCGACGTCGTCGTGCGCGCGATCGCGCCGGGATCCGCCGCCGCGCGCGACCTCGTCGCGCTCGCGGGCGCGGGCGACGAGGGCGCGTCGTACGTCGTCGGCACGGCGGGCGCGCACCTCGGCAGCGCGTGGCTCGTCGGCCGCGACGGCCCAGCTCGTCCCGCCGATCCCGCCGTCGCGGCGCTCCT
>JAJUIM010000300.1 GCA_029267645.1 Microbacterium sp. | reverse complement strand
GGCACGACCCGTGGATATCCGCATCGGCATGATGAACACCGGCCGCGAGCTCAACTTCTCCTCCGACGAGACCGCCGAGGCCGTCGCCGCGAAGGTCGACGAGGCGCTCACGGCGCAGAAGACCCTCACCCTCACCGATGTCAAGGGCTCGACGTACCTCGTCCCCGCCGCGTCGCTCGCGTTCGTCGAGATCGGTTCGGAGGAGACGCGGCGCGTGGGCTTCGTCGCCTGACGCCGCCGTGTACATCGTCCTGGCGCTCATCGTCGCGGCCGCGATCGGCATCGCGGCGCACCTTGTGCTGCCCGGGCGGCACCTGCGGGGCGTGACGCTCTCGACCGCGATCGCGGTCGGATCCGCCGCGGTCGTCTACGCGGCCATGACGTGGATCGCGGGCGAGCAGAGCGTCTGGACCTGGGTCGCGGCCGTCGCCGCGCCCGCCGCGATCGCGTTCGCCGCCACGGCGGCCCTGTCGGCCGTGCGTCGGCGGCGCGACGCCGCCGAGCTCATGCGGCTCGGCCTCGAGCCCGCCGCCCGCTAAGCCGCGAGCCCCAGCGCGCCCATGCGCTGCGAGTGAGCCGACACGATGGCCGTGAACACGGGCTCGACCTTCTCCTCGTCCTCGAGGTCGAGGCGCGACGGGCGCAGCGCGGCCCGCGCGACGAGCAGCGTGTCGCCCACGAGCCGCCGCGCCCACATCGACAGCAGCCCGCGCATCTCCTCGTCGCCTCGGATCGTGTCGGCGAGGATCTCGGCCAGCTGCTCGCGGTCGTGGTCGACGCGCAGCACCCGCTCGACGCGGCGCCCCGTGTCGCCGTAGCTGCGCGCGAGCGCGAGGTAGAAGTCGTCGAGCATGCCCGCCGTGATGTGCACCGTGAGCATCGTCTCGCGGGGGCGCGCGCCGATCGTGCTGCGCCGGAAGTGGTCAAGGGGCGCCTGGAACGGCCGCATGAGCTCGGTCGGATCGCCGCCGCGGTCGCGGATGATGTCGACGATGCCGCGGTGCTTCTTCAGCGCCGCGCCCGCCGCGCGCGACAGCGCCTCCTTCTCGTGCAGGTCGGGCGTGCGGCGGATGAGGCGCGTCAGCGTCTCGAAGTAGCCGAGCTGCAGGTACGCCGCCTGCCCGAGGAACACCTCGACGTCGGGGGCGAGCTCCGAGAAGTCCACGCGGATCGCGTCGCCGTGATCGCCCCTCGATCGCAGGCGCAGCTTGCGCACGGGCCGCCTGCGCCGCCACCACATCCAGTTCACCACGGCACCAGGGTACGCTGGAGACGGCCCCGGCATCGGATCGGGGCACCGCGCCTGTGGCAGAAGCGAAAGAGGCGTGGACGTCAACGCCGGCGGCCGCCGCGCATCCTCCGGGGCGCCGCACCGCCGAGACAGGCAGTGCAACCACATGACATCGTTCTCCGATCTCTCGGTCGATCCGGACATCGTCGAACAGCTCTCGGGCAAGGGCATCGAGGACGCCTTCCCCATCCAGGAGCAAACGATCCCCATCTCGCTCCCCGGCCAGGACGTGATCGGCCAGGCGAAGACCGGAACGGGCAAGACCTTCGGATTCGGCATCCCCGTCGTCCAGCGCCTCGGGCTCGACCCCGAGCCGGGCGTGAAGGCCCTCATCGTCGTCCCGACGCGCGAGCTCGCGACGCAGGTGTACGAGGACATGGATCTGCTCACGCGCGGCCGCTCGACGAGCGTCGTCGCGATCTACGGCGGCAAGGCGTACGAGGGGCAGATCGAGCAGCTGCAGGCCGGCGCGCAGATCGTCGTCGGCACGCCGGGCCGCCTCATCGACCTCGCGGGCCAGGGTCTGCTCGACCTCTCGAACGCGACCGAGGTCGTGCTCGACGAGGCCGACAAGATGCTCGACCTCGGATTCCTCGCCGACATCGAGAAGATCTTCCAGCGCGTCGCCGCCAAGCGCCACACGCAGCTCTTCAGCGCGACTATGCCGGGCCCGATCGTCGCGCTCGCGCGCCGGTTCATGTCGAACCCCATCCACATCCGGGCCTCCGACCCCGACGAGGGCCTCACGCAGGCGAACATCCGCCACATCGTCTACCGCGCCCACCAGCTCGACAAGGACGAGATCATCGGCCGCATCCTCCAGGCGAACGGCCGCGGCAAGACCGTCATCTTCACGCGCACGAAGCGACAGGCGCAGCGCCTCGTCGACGAGCTGACCGACCGCGGGTTCTCGGTCGGCGGTGTGCACGGCGACATGGGCCAGGAGCAGCGCGAGCGCTCGATGGCGGCGTTCAAGGCGGGCAAGAAGGACGTGATGGTCGCGACCGACGTCGCCGCGCGCGGCATCGACGTCAACGACGTCACACACGTCATCAACCACACGATCCCCGACGACGAGAAGACCTACCTCCACCGCGCGGGCCGCACCGGCCGCGCGGGCCGCGAGGGCATCGCCGTCACGTTCGTCGACTGGGACGACCTGCACAAGTGGGCGCTCATCAATCGCGCGCTCGACTTCGGCCAGCCCGAGCCCGTCGAGACCTACTCGACGAGCCCGCACCTCTACACCGACCTCGACATCCCCGAGGGCACGAAGGGCCGCATCACGAAGGCGCCCGCGAAGGGCGAGGCCTCGTCGTCCTCGGGCGAGGGCCGCTCGCGCCGTCGCCGCCGCCCGTCGAACGCGCCCGCGGGCGCGGACGGCGCGGAGAGCGCTGAGGGCGCGACCGCCGGCGAGGGCACGCACGACGGATCCGGCAAGGAGCACCGCGACGGCAAGCCCGCCGCCGCGCGCCGCCGGCGTCGGCGCCGCCGCTCGTCCGGCCAGACGCAGCAGGGCGCGTAGCG
>JAJUIM010000112.1 GCA_029267645.1 Microbacterium sp. | reverse complement strand
TGTCGACGATCGGCATCACGGGCTACGGCTTCGCGCCGCTGAAGCTGCCCCGCGAGCTCGACTTCACGGGCATGTTCCACGGGGTCGACGAGCGCGTGCCCCTCGACGCCCTCGTCTTCGGCCAGCGCGTGCTGACCGATCTCATCCGCACCTACTGACCCAGGAAGAACCGAATGCACATCATCGAGGCGATCATCCTCGGGCTCGTTCAGGGCCTGACGGAGTTCCTGCCGATCTCGTCGAGCGCGCACATCCGCATCGTCGGCGAGTTCCTGCCGTCGGCGGCCGACCCGGGCGCGACGTTCACGGCCATCACGCAGATCGGCACCGAGCTCGCGGTGCTCGTGTACTTCTGGGCGAAGATCGTGCGGATCGTCAAGCAGTGGGCGCTGTCGCTCGTCGGCCGCGTGCCGCGCAACGATCCCGACGCGCGCATGGGATGGCTCGTGATCCTCGGATCCATCCCCATCGGCATCCTCGGCTTCACGCTGCAGGAGTACATCCGCGACACGTTCCGCAACCTGTGGCTCGTCGCGGCCGTGCTGATCGTCTTCGGCATCATCCTCGGCGCGGTCGACCGCTACGCGCAGCGCGACCGCGAGATGGACGACGTGACCTACCCGCACGGCCTCACGATCGGCGTCGCGCAGGCGCTCGCGCTCGTGCCGGGCGTGTCGCGCTCTGGCGCGACGACGACCGCCGCCCGTGCCCTCGGCTACAACCGCACGGCGGCGGCCGAGTTCGCGTTCCTGCTTGCGGTGCCCGCAGTGTTCGGCTCGGGCCTCTACGAGCTGAAGGAGGGCCTCGAGACGGGCGACCCGGGCCCCTACGGCTGGGCGGGCGCGATCATCGCGACGATCGTGTCGGGCATCGTCGGCTGGGTCGTGATCGCCTACCTCATGCGCTACCTCAAGACGGGCAGCTTCATGCCGTTCGTCATCTACCGAGTGCTGCTCGGAGCGGCGATCATGGTGCTGCTCGCGATGGGCGTGCTGACGCCCTACGGCACGGCCTGACGGATTAGCCGCGCGGCGGGCGGCCCCGGCCGGGGCCCCCGTCGCCGCGCAGGTACTTCTCGAACGCCTGCGCGATCGCGTCGCCCGACGCCTCGGGCGAGTCCCACGTGTCGCGGGCCTCCTCGAGCTGGTGGATGTAGTCGGTCATCTCTTCGTCGTCGGCGGCCGCCGCATCGACGGTCGCCTCCCACGCCGCCGCCTCGGTCGGCAGCGTGCCGAGGTCGATCTCGCGCGAGGTGATCTCGCCGAGCTTCTCGAGCAGCGCGAGCGTCGCCTTGGGCGACGGCGTCGTGCCCGCGACGTAGTGCGGCACGCTGGCCCAGAGCGACAGCGTCGGGATCCCCGCGCGCTCAGCCGCGTCGCCCAGCACGCCGAGGATCCCCGTGGGTCCCTCGTAGCGGCTGCGGTCGATCTCGAGCTGGTTGCGCAGCAGCTCGTTGTCGCTCGTCGCGTGCACCGCGATCGGGCGCGTGTGCGGCACGTCGCTCATCATGGCGCCGATCATGACGAGGCCCGTGACGTCCTCCGACAGCAGCGCGTCGATGAACTCGGCCGTGAAGCTGCGCCAGGCGCGCGCGGGCTCGACGCCCCGCAGCGTCCAGAAGCCGTTCGGGTCGTCGGGGCGATAGAGGTTGGCCTCGGGCCAGTCGAGGAATCGCCGACCCTCGCCGTCGGTGCGCAGGAACGGGCGCGTGTACTGATAGTCGAAGAACAGCTCGGGGTCGACGGTCGCGACCTCGATTCCCGGCTGCGAGTCGCGCAGCACGCTGGCGGCCTGCGAGGCGGCCTCCCCGGCGTCGTTCCAGCCGTCGAAGGCCGCGACCGCGACGCGCGGCCCGAGCGCCTGCTGAATGCTGTCGTCCACCCGGATCCCTCCTCTTCGGTGTCCCACCAGGCTATCCCCCTAGGCTGGTGCGGTGACTTCTCTCCACAATCCCGGGCCGAAGGCCGTGCTGTGGGACATGGACGGCACGCTCGTCGACACCGAGCCGTACTGGATCGCCGCCGAGACGCCGCTCGTCGAGAGCTTTGGCGGCACCTGGACGCACGAGGACGCGCTGCAGCTCGTCGGCAACGACCTCGAGAGCTCGGCGCGGATCTTCCAGCGCCACGGCGTTGACATGGGCGTCGAGGAGATCGTCGAGCACCTCACCGACCGCGTGCTCGCGCAGATCGCCGAACAGGGCGTGCCCTATCGGCCGGGCGCGCGCGACTTCCTCCTCTCGCTGCGCGAGGCGGGTTACCGCACGGCGCTCGTGACGATGTCGCGGCACCGCATGGCCGAGCGCATCGCGGGCCTCATCGACTTCGACGCGTTCGACGCGATCCTGGGCGGCGACGACGTCGCGCGCCCGAAGCCCCATCCCGAGCCGTACCTCGCCGGGGCGCGCGCCCTCGGCGTCGACATCGACGACTGCGTCGCGATCGAGGACTCGCCGACGGGCCTGACGGCGGCGATCGCGTCGGGCGCGGCGACGATCGGCGTGCCGAGCCTCGTTGCCCTCGGCGGCGTCGGCGCGACCCAGCTGTGGGATTCGCTCGAGGGACGCTCCGTCGACGACCTCGTCGCCCTGTGGCAGGGCCACAGGGCGGAGGCCCGCGCGTGAGCGCGCCTCGCGGGCCCTTCCGCTACGGCGACCGCGTGCAGCTGACGGGCCCCAAGGGCAAGCTGCAGACCATCACGCTGCGCGAGGACGGCGAGCTGCACACACACCTCGGCGTGCTGCGCCACCGCGACATCGAGGGCGCCGACGACGGATCCGTTGTGCGCAACAGCGACGGACACGAGTACCTCTGCCTGCGCCCGCTGCTGCGCGACTTCGTCATGTCGATGCCGCGCGGCGCCGCGATCGTCTATCCGAAGGACGCCGCGCAGATCGTCACGCAGGCCGACATCTTCCCGGGCGCGGTCGTCGTCGAGGCGGGGGTCGGGTCCGGCGCCCTGTCGATGTCGCTGCTGCGCGCGGTCGGCGAGGAGGGGCGCCTCATGTCCTTCGAGCGCCGCGAGGAATTCGCCGAGGTCGCGCGGGCGAACGTCGAGACGTTCTTCGGCGAGATGCCCCCGCAGTGGGCGATCCACTTCGGTGACCTCGCCGAGGCGCTGCCCCGCGACGTCGAGGACGGCACGGTCGACCGCGTCGTGCTCGACATGCTCGCGCCGTGGGAGGTGCTGCCGGCCGTCTCCGACGCGCTCGCGCCCGGCGGCGTCGTGCTCTGCTACGTCGCGACCGCGACCCAGCTCAGCCGCATCGCGGAGTTCCTTCGCGGCATGGGCAGCTTCACCGAGCCCGAGGCGACCGAGACGATGGTTCGCGGCTGGCACGTCGACGGCCTCGCCGTGCGCCCCGATCACCGCATGGTCGGCCACACGGGCTTCCTCATCACGGCGCGCAAGCTCGCGGCGGGATCCGTGCCTCCCGAGGTCAAGCGCCGCGCGTCGAAGCGCAGCTACGGCGACGAGGACCAGGAGATCTGGACGCCGGGCGCCGTGGGCGATCGCGAGATCACCGACAAGAACCTCCGCAAGCGCATCCGGGAGGCCGAGAAGGCCGCCGCCGGGGCGCGACACGCCGCGGACCTGCGGTCCGCGGAGGCGGAGGGCGGATCCATAGCGGACGGCGTTTAAACTGTGCCGGTGCGCAAGACGACAGCCGTAGTCAGTGTTCTGGGCCTGGGCGCCCTCGCCCTCGTGGGGTGCTCCGCCGCACCGCAGACCGCCGAGTCGTGCGGGCGCGTCGCCGTGACGGACGACGCGCTGGCGGGCGCAGAGGTGTCGGGCGAGATCGGGGCGGATCTCGCCGTCGACCTCCCCGCGTCGTTCCGATCGGCGCACCCGGGACACGCCGACGTGACGACGGGCGACGGCGCCGTGATCGATTCGATGGGCCAGAGCGTGGTGCTCGACGTCGCCCTCGTCGACCCCGCGACCGGCGTCTCGCTGCCGGTCAACGCGAGCGGCGGCGACGAGGCGCAGGTGTTCCCGCTGTCGGCGTTCCTCGACCTTATGCCGGGGCTCGAGTCGTCGCTCGAGTGCGCGAGCGAGGGCAGCACCTTCGTCGCGTCGCTCGGCGAGAAGGGCTTCTCGGACGACTTCGCGCAGCAGGCGCAGCTCGCATTCGCGCAACAGGCGATGACGGAGTCGGGCGGGGGCGAGACGCCCGAGGTCCCGGATCCCGAGTCGCTCGTCGCGGTCGTCGAGGTCCACCGCGTCCTGCCCGCGTCGGCCGACGGGTCGCCCGTCTACAACGCGGCCTTCGGCATGCCGAGCGTCGTGCGCGACCCCGACGGCGTGCCGGGCGTCACGATCCCTGACGCCGCGGCGCCGACCGAGCAGACGACGCAGACGCTGCTGCAGGGCGACGGCGAGAAGGTCGCGGAGAGCGACGTCGTCACGCTGCAGTACACGAGCGTCGGCTGGGCCACCCGAGCCGTCACGACCTCGACGTGGCAGAGCGGTGCGCCGACGACGACCACGATCGATCAGCTTCCCCCGGGCTTCGCCGAGGCGATCACGGGCGCGCAGGTCGGCTCGCAGATCCTCACGGTCGTGCCGGGCTCCGACGGCGACGCGACGGTGTCGGTCATCGACGTCCTCGGCACGGTTCCCGCGGCCTGATCGCCTGCGCGCCGCACGCCGCGGCGCCCCGTAGGATTGCCGCGTGGCACAGAGGATCCGCCCCGAAGAGCGCCTGATGAACCTCACGGTCGCCCTCCTGGGCACCGAGGTGGGCCTCACGCGCGCGCAGATCTTCGACTCGGTCACGGGGTACGTCGAGCAGGTGCGCGCCGGCGTCGACGAGCCCGCGCTCGAGCGTATGTTCGAGCGTGACAAGGAGGCGCTCACCGAGCTCGGCACGCACATCGAGGTGATCGGCGATCCCGACAACCCGCAGAACCTCCGGGGCGCCCGCTACCGCATTCCGCGCGTCGAGAACGAGCTGCCGGACGACATCGAGTTCACCCCGGCCGAGCTGGCGGTGCTGAGCCTCGCGGCCGACGCCTGGAGCGAGGCGACCATGTCGCGCGAGGCGCGGGCGGGCGTGCGCAAGATCCGGGCGCTCGGCATCGACGTCGACGAGCCGATCCTCGGGTTCACGCCCCGGCTCAGCGCGCGCGAGCCCGCGTTCGCACCGCTGCAGGACGCGATCGCGCGCGGCATGGAGGTGCGATTCGACTATCTGCGGCCCGGCAGCCAGCGGGTGCGGTCTCGCCGCGTGCGCCCGCTCGCGCTCGTGCAGTTCGAGGGGCGATGGCACCTCTACGGGCACGACGAGGGGCTCGATGAGCCGCGCACGTTCCTCCTCAGCCGCATCGTGTCGGACGTCGCCTCGACGGGGCGCCGCGGCGAGGTCCCCGAGCAGGACGGCGCGGCTGAGCGGGCTCTCACGGGCCTCCGAGGGCTCGCGTCCGGCCAGGTCGCGACGATCGGCGTGACGCCGGGCTCCGAGGCGGCGCTGCGCCTGCGGCACCGCGCGCGGCAGGGCGGCGACGAGACGATGCTCGAGGTGCCGTACGTCGACCCGTACGTGTTCGCCGACGAGCTGGCCTCCTACGGCCCCGACGCCCGCGTCATCGCGCCCGAGGAGCTGCGCGCTCTCGTCGTCGACAGGCTGCGGGCGACGCGGATCCTCCACGAGCGTCCGGCCGACCTCGCGGCCGCCGAGGAGGCGATGCCCGTGAAGCCGCCGCGCCGGTCGCCCGTCGCCTCCGCCGAGCGCGTGCGCATCTTCCTGACGCTCGTGCCGTGGCTGCTCGAGCGGGGCGACGTCTCGGTCGCCGAGGCCGCGCGCGAGTTCGAGGTGCCGGCCGACCAGATGCGGTCGATGCTCGCGACGCTCACGGTCGTGGGCGAGCCCGCCGCGGGCTATTACACGGGCGAGATGTTCGACATCGACTGGGACCTGCTCGACGAGCAGGACATCGTTCGCCTCACCCGCACGGTCGGGATCGACCGCGTGCAGCGCTTCACGCCGCGCGAGGCGGCCGCCCTCATCGCCGGCCTGCAGCTCGTCGCCGCGGTTCCCGGCGTCGCCGACGCCGCGACCGTCGCGTCGCTGCGCGACAAGCTCGCACGCGGATCCGCCGGCGGGGCGGTCGACGCCGTCGCGGTCGACGAGCCGCTCGACGACCTGCGCGCCGCGCTGTCCGCCGCCGTGCGGGAGCGACGCGCCGTGCGCTTCGGCTACACGAGGCCCGACGGCGGTGAGACGAGCCGCACGGTCGACCCGTCGCGCCTGCTGCTCACGGGAGGGGAATGGTACCTGCAGGGCTGGTGCCACCTGCGCCGCGCGCCCCGCACGTTCCACCTCGAGCGCATGAGCGACCTCGTCGTGACGGACGAACCGGCCGTCCATGCCGACGAGGGCCGCCCCGAGCCGTTCGCGCCGGGCGGCGACGACGTCATCGTCACGCTGCGGTTCCCGACGCGGCTGCGCCCGCTGCTCGCCGACCTCATCGAGCACGCCGAGATCCGCGAGC
>JAJUIM010000241.1 GCA_029267645.1 Microbacterium sp. | reverse complement strand
GCCCTCGAGGATGGGCTCGCCGCGCGAGCCCATCTGCTGGATCGCGAAGCCGACGAGCAGCGCGACGAACAGCACCTGCAGGACCGACTCGCCCGTGAGCGGCGACAGCAGCGTCGTCGGGATGATGCTGAGCAGGAAGTTGTCCTCACTCTCGCCCTCGCCCGACGCCTCGTAGTTCGCGCCGCTCAGGTTGAGGCCCTCACCGGGGTGGATGAAGTTGCCCACGACGAGGCCGATGACGAGCGCGAACGTCGACATCACGAGGAAGTAGCCGAGCGCGAGGCCGCCCACCTTGCCGACGGTCGCGGCCTTGGCGATGGATCCGATTCCCAGCACGATCGTGCAGAAGATCACGGGCGCGATCATCATCTTGATGAGGTTGACGAAGCCCTTGCCGATCCAGGCGAGCGAGGCGCCGAACTCAGGCGCCAGGATGCCGACGGCGATGCCTGCGACGACGGCGATGATGACGGCGATGTAGAGCCAGTGCTCCTTGCCGACTCCCCTCTTCTTCTTCCGCGGGGCGGCGGTCGGCGTCTTTGCCATGACAGATCCTCTCGGTACACGTCTGCGTGCGCCCGGCGCTGTGCGCGGGCCTGCCGATCAGATTCGCGTCCGGCGGGCCCGCGCTGCGAGTTGCGTGCATATTGGTCGCGGCGGCCCGTCAGGGGGCGGCCTGCACAATGGATCCCATGCCCTCGCGCCCCCGTCGCCGCCGCCTGCGCGGCATGAGCGTCGCGCGCACGTATCTCGCGGTGCACACGATCGTGCTCGTTGCGGCGGGCATCGCGGTGTTCGCGCTGCTCGCGGTCGACGCGCGCCAGACGGCGCGCCATGAGGCCGAGGTCGCGAGCACGGTCGTCGTCGAGACGCTCACGCAGGATCCGTTCGTGACGGGCGACGTCGAAGCCGCGCACGGCGCGATCGCGGGCGGCGAGCCGCGGGATCGCGTGGTCGACGACGTCTCGTCGCGGCTGCAGCCGTACGTCGAGGGGATCATCGCCTCGACCGACGTCGACTACGTCACGATCATGAACACCGACCGCACGCGCTACACGCACGCGGACCGCGACAAGATCGGCGGGCGCTTCGTCGGCACGATCGAGCCGGCGCTCGAGGGCGAGACGTTCACGGAGGTGTACGAGGGCACGCTCGGCCACTCCGTGCGTGCCGTGGCGCCCATCGTCGCGGACGGCGAGGTCGTCGGGCTCGTCTCGGCGGGCATGCTGCTGCGCGACATCTCGGCCGTCGAGACAGCGCGGCTCGTGGTCGTCGGATCCGTGACGGCGCTGTTCCTCGCCGCGGGCGCGATCGCGATGGTCGTCGCCTTCCGCCGGCTCGACCGCGCGACCGACAGCCGCGCGGCGGGTGAGCTGCAGGTGGCGTTCGACGCGCAGCGCGAGCTGACCGACGTGCAGACGATCGCCGACGCGCTGCGCACGCAGGTGCACGAGTTCGACAACCGCCTGCACACGATCGCGTCGCTCATCGAGCTCGGCCGCGCCGACGAGGCGCTCGAGCTCGCGACCGACCGGCTGGGGGAGGGGCAGCGCCTGACCGACCGCGTCGTGGGCGCCCCCGACCAGCCCGTCATCGCCGCACTCATGCTCGGCAAGTCGGCGCAGGCGCACGAGCTGGGCGTCGAGATGCACTTCGAGACGCACCTCGAGCCCGGCACGCAGGGCCTCGACGCGGGCGACGTCGTCACGATCCTCGGCAACCTCGTCGACAACGCGATCGACGCCGCCGTGGCGCACCGGGCGCGAACGGGCGAGGGCGACGCGTGGGTCGAGGCGTACCTCGCGACGGACGACGACGGATCCCTCACCTTCCAGGTGAGCGACAGCGGCGACGGCGTGCCGCCGGAGAGCCGTGAGAGGATCTTCCGGCGCGGCGTCTCGTCGAAGGCCGACGGGGATCGCGCGCACGGTTACGGCCTGTCGCTCGTCGCCCGCACGGTGCACCGCCTGGGCGGCGCGATCGAGGTGGGTGAGGCGACGGGCGGCGGCGCCGAGTTCACCGTGACGCTGCCGCGGCCGGGAGGTGACGCATGACCGAGATCCGGGTGCTCGTCGTCGAGGACGACCCGCGCACGGCCGAGGCGCACGGCGCCTACGTCGAGCGCATGCCGGGCTTCGCACTCGCGGGGATCGCGCACACTGCCGCCGAGGCGCGGCGCCGGCTGCGCGACGCGGCCGCGAGCGGCGAGCGGATCCACCTCCTCCTGCTCGACTTCTCGCTGCCGGACGGCGACGGGCTGAGCCTGTGCGGCGAGCTGCGCGCGTCGGGCCTCGTCGTGGACGTCGTGGCGGTCACGGCCGAGCGCGCGCTCGACACCGTGCGGCGGGCCGTCGCGGTCGGGGTCGTGCAGTACCTCATCAAGCCGTTCACGTTCGCGGCCTTCGCCGAGAAGCTCGAGGCGTATGCCGCCTACGCCGAGCGCATGAATCAGCCCGTCTCGGCGCTCAGCCAGTCGGAGGTCGACACGGCGTTCTCGGCGCTTCGCACCTCGAACGCGGCGGGGCTGCCGAAGGGGCTCTCGCCGCAGACGCTCGGCGGCGTCGAGCAGCTGCTCGCGACGTCCGAGCGGGCGCTGTCGGCGTCGGAGGTGGCCGAGATCCTCGGGCTGTCGCGTGTCACGGCGCGCCGCTATCTCGAGTTCCTCACGGAGCGCGGCGTCGCGACGAGGGCCCAGCGCCACGGCGGCAAGGGCAGGCCCGAGGCCGAGTACTCGCGCGGGTAGGGCTCAGTCGCGCGGCGTGCGCGCCGCGCGCCGGTCGGCAGCCGTGATCTCGCGGCGGCGCCACGAGAAGAGGAAGCGCCGGTCGAAGCCGCGGGCGCACTTCACGCACGAGGCCGCGCGGGTGGGGCGGCGGTGGCGGTAGACCGTGTGGCCGTTGGGGCACACGCCGATCCACGGCGCGAGCTCGGTCGCCGTCTCGAGGCTGTGCGTCGTGCCGCCGACGTACCCCAGGTCGCGCGCGATGCGCTTCCACACCGGCCCGTGCCCGGCCTCGGGCCCCGCGAGCGCATGCGCCACCTCGTGCAGCAGGGTCTGGTGCACGTCGTCGTCGCTGAAGCGCGCGGCGAGGTAGCGCGAGACCGAGATGCGCTTCGCCGTGAAGTTGCACAGCCCCGCGCGGCGCTTGGCGTTGTCGAACCCGAACGTCCACGACTCGTCGAGGTGCATGCGGATGAGGGCGTTCGCCCACACCGTCACGCGACCCAGATCCGACACACTCTCACCCTAGATCCGACCCCTGACATCCGAGCCGAGCGCACTCAGGTCGCGCTTCCGACCCCACATCCCGGGATATGCGGCAGATAGCGCGACGGGAACGCCCGGCCGGGCCTCGCGTCAGTTCGTGAACAGCCCGCGGGAGGCGGGGCGGCGGCGCTCGGCGGCCTCGATGAAGCTCATGGTCCGCTCGAGCTGCTCGTCGTCGGCGCCCATCTCCTGGCGCAGG
>JAJUIM010000102.1 GCA_029267645.1 Microbacterium sp. | reverse complement strand
CTGAAGTTTGGTGTCCGCGCACCGTCGACAGCACCGAACCAGCCAACCCCCAACACCCGAGGTCTCCCCCGCCCCAGTAGCCTGGAGGGCGTGACCGAGCAGCGTATGAACGTCGAATCCTTCAACCTCGACCATCGGCTGGTGGCGGCGCCGTATCTGCGGCTGGCCGACCGCAAGCAGCTGCCGCAGGGCGACGTGATCGTCAAGTACGACGTTCGCTTCGCGCAGCCCAACGTCGCGCACCTCGAGATGCCCGTGATCCACTCGCTCGAGCACCTCTTCGCCGAGAAGAGCCGCGACCACTCCGACCGCGTCATCGACTTCTCGCCCATGGGCTGCCAGACCGGCTTCTACCTCATCCTGCAGGGCGAGCACACGCCCGAGCAGGTGGCGGAGCTCGTCGAGGCGACGCTCACCGACATCCTCGGCGCGAGCGAGGTCCCCGCCGCCAACGAGGTGCAGTGCGGATGGGGCGCGAACCACACGCTCGAGGGCGCCCAGCGGGCGGCGCGCAACTTCCTCGCCGAGCGCGACGGCTGGCTGACGGTGTTCGCCGACGGCCGCGCGGAGGCCTCGGCATGACGGCGATCGTCATCCAGGTCGCGATGCCTGAGGAGGCCGAGCCCTTCCTGGCGGCCGCGCGCGAGGCGAGCGATCCGGTCACGATCGGCCGCGCCGTGCACCGCGGCATCGTGCTGGGCGACGCGACGGTCGTCCTCGTCGAGAGCGGCGTCGGCATGGTCAACGCCGCCGCGGCCGCGACGGGCGCGCTCCACCGGTACGGGCCCGACGACGTCGTGCTCGTGAGCGCCGGATCCGCGGGCGGGCTCGCGGCCGACGTGCGGGTCGGCGACGTCGTCGTCGGCACCGAGGTCGTCAACGTCGCGGCCGACGCGCGCGCGTTCGGCTACGTGCTCGGCCAGGTGCCCGGCATGCCCGCGACCTACGCGCCCGATCAGGCGCTCGCGCAGGCGCTCGCCGCGTCGCGCGTCGACGGGATCCGCGTGCGCGAGGGCGCGATGGGCGCGGGGGAGGAGTTCGTGACGGAGCAGCTCGCGCACCGCCTGCGCGACGACTTTCCCCAGCTCGTGTCGGTCGACATGGAGACGGCGGCGGTCGCGCAGACCGCCCACAACTACGGCGCCCGCTTCGCGGCGTGCCGCGCCGTGAGCGATCTCTGCGCGCCCGACTCGACCGAGTTCGACACGCACATCGACGACGCGGCCGGGCGCTCGGCGCGCGTCGTGATCGACGCCCTCGCGCGCCTGACGTCGTGACCGGCGGGCGCAGGATCCGGCTCGACATCGCGTACGACGGATCCGACTTCCGCGGCTGGGCGCGCCAGCCCGGCCTGCGCACGGTGCAGGGCACGATCGAGGACGCCCTCGCGCGCGTCGTCCGCAGCGAGGTGCGCCTCGTCGTCGCGGGGCGCACCGACGCGGGCGTGCACGCGACGGGCCAGGTCGCACACGCCGACCTCGACGAGGCGCAGTGGGAGCGCGCCTCGCAGCCGCCGCGCGGGGGAGGGGGTGGGCAGGATCCCGTTGCCGCGCTCGCGCGCCGCGTGCAGGGGGTGCTGCGCCCCTATGCGGACGTCGCCGTGACGCGCACGAGCACGGCGCCCGACGGCTTCGACGCGCGCTTTTCGGCGACGTGGCGTCGCTACGCCTACCGGATCGCCGACGAGCGCGCGGGCTACGACCCGCTGCGGCGGCGCGACACGACGTTCGTGCGCGCCCGGCTCGACGAAGCGGCGATGGACGAGGCCGCCCGCACGCTCATCGGCCTGCACGACTTCGCGGCGTACTGCAAGCCGCGGCCCGAGGCGACGACGATCCGCACGCTGCTCGAGTACGACTGGCGGCGAGACGCCGACGGCGTGCTCGTCGCGAACGTGCGGGCCGACGCGTTCTGTCACTCGATGGTGCGCGCGCTCGTCGGGGCCTGCGTGGCGGTGGGCGAGGGGCGGCTCGCCGTGGCCGACGTCGCCCGGCTGCGCGACGAGCTCACCCGCACGAGCGCCTTCAAGGTGCTCGACGCGCGCGGTCTGACGCTGACCGAGGTCGGCTATCCGGGCGACGATCAGCTCGCCGCGAGGGCCGAGCAGACGCGCGCCCGCAGGGATCCCTCGCACGTCACTGACAATTCATAGCCTGTCGCTACCGGCGACGCATCGGCCGGGTCTACCGTGAGATCACCATGCGAATCCTGTCCTACAACCTGCGCAAACACGCGGCCGCCGGCGAGCTCGACGCGCGCGTCGAGCGCTGGGATCCCGACGTCATCTGCCTGCAGGAGGCGAACGTCGAGAGCCTGCCGACGAAGATCGACGGCCTGCGACTCGCCGCCGCCACCCAACGCAACAGGCTCGGCCTCGCGATGTACTTCCGCGAGAGCTCGTACCGCTTCGTCGAGTCGGTGTCGATGGGGCTCAAGCGCTCGCTGCACGACATCGTGCTGAAGCCCGCGCACGAGCGGCTGCTCGGCGTGCAGCTGTACGACATCGACGCGGGTCGCGAGATCACGATGGCCTCGTTCCACGCCGCGCCGCTCACGGCACTCAACTCGCTGCGCCGTACGCAGATCCGCGCCGCGCTGCAGGCGCTCGAGAGCCTCGGCCCCGGCACCCCGACGTTCATGGTCGGCGACTACAACTACCCTGTGTTCAAGGAGCGCCTCGGCGACCGGATCCGCGAGCACGGCTACGACATGACCCTCAGCAACTCGCGCACCTATACGCGCTACCGCTTCTTCAAGGGGCACTACGACTTCGTCATGAGCCGGGGCCTGTCGATCGGCGACGTCGTCACGCTGCCGCAGGGCGCGAGCGATCACTTCCCGATCCTCGTCGAGGCCGAGTACCGCCGCGGCCGCTGACGCGTCACGCGATCCCTGCGACCGCCGCCGCGCTCAGCGCTCCGGCAGCTCCGCGAGGAGCACGTCGAGCTTGTCGGCCGTGTCCTCCCAGCTCGTGACCTCGACGCAGGCGATGCCCATGGCGCGCACGGGGTAGTCGTTGCCGTCGACGTCGAGGCGGTCGCCGTAGAAGAGCATGTCGTCGGGGGAGATGCCGGTCTGCTCGGCCAGCTGGCGCATGCCGTAGGCCTTGTCGATGCCCTTGCGGGTGATGTCGATCGACGTCGAGCCGCCGGAGCGCACCTCGAGGTCGGGCACGCGCGCCTGCACGGCGTCGCGCAGGGCCGACTTCTTCTCGCTCGTCGGATCCCACGCCTTCTTCGCGTCGACGGGCGCCGACTGCCCGAGCGCGGAGAAGGTGATCTGCGAGCCGCGGTCCTCGAGGATGTCGCCCCAGGTCTCGGTCTCCCAGTAGC
Source organism: Microbacterium sp. (assembly GCA_029267645.1). Taxonomy (GTDB): domain Bacteria; phylum Actinomycetota; class Actinomycetes; order Actinomycetales; family Microbacteriaceae; genus Microbacterium. The sequence goes on along the minus strand of JAJUIM010000102.1, from coordinate 3,581 downwards.
CGAGGCGCTTCGCCTCCTGCTCGATCGCCGTGAGGGCGCGCGTCTTCTCGTCGTCGGTGAGGTCGCGCGAGTACAGGGCGCGGAAGTCGGATCCGTCGTGGCGGTAGTACTGCGTGCCGCACGTCGGCAGGAGGTGGATGTGCGCGAGCGCGTCGGGCGCGTCCGGCAGGCGGTCGACGACCTGCGCGCGGAACTGCGCGATCTGACCGCCCGAGATGATGGCGACCTCCACGCGCCGCGCGAGGGCGACGAGCTGCTCGGCGACGCGGGCGTCCACGGGCGACTTCGACGGGGCGAGCGTGTCGTCGAGGTCGAAGGCGACGACGAGCGGCTGGGCTGTGGTCATACCCCCATTCTGGCCTGTTCACGCGCCGGAACCGCTGAGGACGCCCGACGAATTCCCAGGCGCGGGCGCCCGGATCCGCTCGCGCTCGCGGATAGGATCCGGTAGCCTTGTCGTTTGGTGCGCGCGCCCGTGCGCACCACGAACGTGAGCCCTCCACCGGCTGAGTTGCGCGGCATCGCCCGCCAACCGCCCCGGAGTGGGATTCACGAACATCTCCGTTCGACAAGAAAGCAGCACTATCGTGACGCGCACTTACACCCCGAAGGCCGGTGACGCTCAGCGTGAGTGGCTCGTGATCGACGCCACCGACGTCGTCCTCGGCCGCCTCGCCTCGCAGACCGCCGCCCTCCTCCGCGGCAAGCACAAGGCGACCTTCGCCCCGCACACCGACATGGGCGACTACGTCATCATCGTCAACGCCGCCAAGGTCGCCCTCACGGGCAACAAGGCGCAGCAGAAGCGCGCGTACCGTCACTCGGGCTTCCCGGGTGGGCTGAAGTCGGTCAGCTACGAGGAGCTCCTCGAGAAGAACCCGGTCCGCGCCGTCGAGAAGGCCGTTCGCGGCATGCTCCCGAAGAACACGCTGGGTCGCGAGCAGCTCGCGAAGCTGAAGGTGTACGCCGGTGCCGAGCACCCGCACGCCGCTCAGAAGCCCCAGACGTACACCCTCGACCAGGTCGCCCAGTAAGCGCCGCGGCTAAAAGGATCAACTCGTGACTGACGTTCAGAACTACACCACCGAGACCCCGGCCGAGGCCGAGGTCGTCACCGAGCGCCCCGTCGTCAGCGTCCCCGGTGCCGCTGTCGGCCGCCGCAAGCAGGCCATCGCTCGCGTCCGCCTCATCCCCGGCTCGGGCAGCTTCACGGTCAACGGCCGTGCGCTCGAGGAGTACTTCCCCAACAAGCTGCACCAGCAGCTGATCACCGACCCGTTCACGCTGCTCGGCCTCACGGGCGCGTACGACGTCGTGGCTCGCATCAACGGCGGCGGCCCCTCGGGCCAGGCCGGTGCGCTCCGCCTCGCGATCGCGCGCGCGCTCAACGAGATCGACCGTGAGAACAACCGTCCCGCCCTCAAGAAGGCCGGCTTCCTCACGCGCGACGCTCGCGTCATCGAGCGCAAGAAGGCCGGTCTCAAGAAGGCCCGCAAGGCGTCGCAGTTCTCGAAGCGCTGATCGGGCGCTGATGCCTCTCTTCGGCACGGATGGCGTCCGAGGGCTTGCCAACGGCACCCTCACCGCCGACCTTGCTCTGTCCCTGGCCCAGGCGACCGCGGTCGTCCTGGGCCAGGGCCGTTCCGCCGAGGCGCGTCGCGCCGAGGGGCGCCGGGCCCGCGCCGTGATCGCACGCGATCCGCGCATCTCCGGTCAGTTCCTCGGTGCCGCCGTCTCCGCGGGGCTGGCGGCGAGCGGCGTCGACGTCTACGACGCGGGCGTCATCCCGACGCCGGCGCTGGCGTTCCTCGTGAACGACTTCGACGCCGACTTCGGGATCATGATCTCGGCCTCGCACAACCCCGCGGCCGACAACGGGATCAAGATCTTCGCGCGCGGCGGCGTCAAGCTGCCCGACATCGTCGAGCAGCGCATCGAGCACTACCTCTCGCAGCCGAAGCTGCTCCCCACGGGCGCAGACGTCGGGCGCATCGCGCGCTTCGCCGACGCGGAGGATCGCTACCTCCTGCACCTGCTCGGCACGCTGCCCGCCCGCCTCGACGGCATCCACGTCGTGATCGACTGCGCGAACGGCGCCGCCTCGGGCGTCTCGCCGCAGCTGTTCGCCGACGCGGGCGCCAAGGTCACGGTCATCGGCGCGGATCCCGACGGCATCAACATCAACGACGGCGTCGGATCCACGCACCTCGAGGTCCTGCAGCAGGCCGTCCTCGCGCACGGCGCCGACGTCGGCATCGCGCACGACGGCGACGCCGACCGCTGCCTCGCGGTCGACGCCGCGGGCCGCACGATCGACGGCGACCAGATCATGGCGATCCTCGCCGCGTCGCTGCACGAGCGCGGGCTCCTGAAGGGCGACACGCTCGTCGCGACCGTCATGAGCAACCTCGGGCTGACGCTCGCGATGGAGGAGCGCGGCATCCGCGTGCTCCAGACCGCGGTCGGCGACCGCTACGTGCTCGAGGCGATGAACCGCGAGGGATACTCCCTCGGCGGCGAACAGTCGGGCCACGTCATCATGAAAGAGCACTCGACGACGGGCGACGGCCTGCTCACAGGGCTCCAGCTCGTGGCCGAGATGGCCCGCACGGGCAAGTCGCTCGCCGAGCTCGCCTCGATCATGACGGTGCTGCCGCAGACCATGATCAACGTCTCGGGCGTCGACAAGGAGCGCGTCGACGACGAGGCCGTGCAGCGCGCCGTCGCCGCCGTCGAGGCCGAGCTGGGCGAGACGGGCCGCGTCCTGCTGCGACCCTCGGGCACCGAGGCCCTCGTCCGCGTGATGGTCGAGGCCGCCGACGAGCAGACCGCGCACGCAGCGGCGGAGCAGCTCGCGCAGGTCGTGCGCGAGCGCCTGGCCTACTGAGCCGCACGAGGAAGGCGGGGCCCCGATCGGGGCGCCGCCTTCTTCTCGTTCACCAGCCCATGTCCTCCGAATAGCGCAGCAGGATGCCCTCGCGCAGCGCCCACGGCGAGACCTCGAGCTCCTCGACGTCGAGCGCCTTCATGGCCTCGGCGAGCACGACCGCGCCGGCCGTGATCTGGAACGTGCGCTCGGGGGTGATGCCCGGCAGCTCCTGGCGCGCTTGCGCGGGGATCCGCGCGAGCACGGGGATCCACGCCTCGAGCGCGGCGACCGGCAGCATCCAGCGCGGGCTGCCCGACCAGCCGGGGCGCTTGTAGCCGACGAGGCGCGAGAGCGAACGGATCGTCTTCGACGAGCCCACGACGTGGTCGGGGCGGGGGATCCGCGCGAAGCGCCGCGAGAGGGGCGCGAGCGTCTCCTCGGCGTGGTGGCGCAGGCGCTCGACGCTCGCGTCGCCGGGCGGGTCGTCGGGCAGGAACTCGATCGTCATGCGGCCCGCGCCGAGGGGGACGGACTCGGCGAGCTGCGGCAGCTCGTCGGCGCCGCCCGCGATCTCGAGCGATCCGCCGCCGATGTCGAACAGCAGGATCTGGCCGGCCGACCAGCCGAACCACCGGCGCACGGCGAGGAACGTGAACTTCGCCTCCTCGGATCCGCCGAGCACCTGCAGGCTCTGGCCGATCGCCTCCTCGAT
>JAJUIM010000335.1 GCA_029267645.1 Microbacterium sp. | reverse complement strand
GCTGCGCTCGGCGACCTCGACGGCCGTGCGCGCCTCGGCGAGGTCGAGGGCGTCGATGACGCGGCGCAGCGTCACGGCCGCGATCCCGCGGGGCAGCGGCGCCTGCGCGACGGCGCGCTGACCCGGATCCGCCGTCCGCGGCCGCACGGGGTTGAGGAGCCGGTCGATCTCGCCCTGCCCGAGCGGCCGGTCGCGCTCGTCGGTCTCGGGCCGCGCGAGCCGCTCGGCGCGATACGCGGCGAGGCGCTCCTGCAGCCGCTCCTGCGTGAACGGTTTCACGAGGTAGCCGACGACCCTGCCCGCGAGCGCCTGGCGCACGGTGACCTGATCCTGCGACGAGCTGATGACGAGCACGTCGGTGCGGCCGAGGCCGAGCGTGCGCAGCCGGTGCAGCACCTCGATGCCGCTGATGTCGGGCAGGCGCATGTCGAGCAGCACGAGGTCGACGTCGAGCCTCGCGGCGTGCTCGATCGCGCCGAGCCCCGTGCCCACGCGGCCCGCGAGCTGGAACCCCGGCGTCTCCTCGACGTAGCGCCCATGCAGGAGGCGCGCGCCGCTGTCGTCGTCGACGACGAGCACCCGCAGCGAACGATCGTTCACGATGCCGCCTCCATGTCGAACGAGAAGCGGGCGCCGCCGAGGTCGCCGCGCCCCACCTCGAGCATGCCGCCGCGCGAGGCGACCGTGCGGCGCACGAGCGAGAGGCCCACGCCGCGCACGACGTGCTCGGCGTCGGTCTTCGTCGAGAACCCGTTCGCGAAGATCCGCGGCAGGTCGCGGGCGTCGATGCCCGGCCCGTCGTCGTCGACAGCGCCGCGGATCCGCCCGCCCTCCTCGGCGAGGCGCAGCCGCACGCGGTGCGCGCCGGCCTCGGCCGCGTTGCGGCACAGGTTCGCGAGCACGAGCGTGACGTCGCCGTCGATCTCGCCCGGCACGGCCACGTCGGCGTCGAGCACGGCGCCGAGCTCTGCGAGCTCGGCGCGCAGGGCCTCGAGCGTCGCGCGCAGCAGCGGGGGAACCCCAGGGTCGTCGTCGCCCGCCGCGCGTTCGGGCGCGATCTCGTCGACGTACCGCAGCGCGTCGTCGCCGTCGCCGTGCGCGAGGAGGCCGCGGATCACGTGGATCCGGGTGTCGAACTCGTGCGCCTGCTCGCGCAGCGCGAGCGCCGTGCGACGCGTCGCCTCGAGCTCGCGCGCCTCGTCGTCGGCCGCGCGGAAGCGGCGCAGCAGCGACACCGAGATGAGCGCGCTCGCGACCGTGCCGACGACGAGCGCGCCGACCGACCACGGCAGGAGGTCGCGCAGCGCGTCGACGAAGCGGTCCGAGAGGTGCGCCTCGAGGATCCCGACCGCAACCATGCCGATGACCGCGCCGTCGTCGTCGAAGACCGGCACCTTGATGCGCAGGGTCGGGCCGACGGGCCCGGTGTCGGATCCGATGTACGTCTCGCCCGTCGTCAGCGGCGACGTGTCGGTGCGCACGGGCTCGCCGCGCTCCGACGGCGTCGGGTGCGTGAGGCGGATCGCGTCGGCGTCGGCCACGACGACGTACGCGACGCCCGCCGCGTGCTCGACCGTCGTCGCGAGCGACTGCAGGGCGGCGAGCGCCGCCTCCCGCTCGTCTGCGTCGCCCGAATCGGCGGTCTCGATCGCGTCGCGCACCGTGTCGAGCGTCGCGAGGCTCGTCGCGACGTCGCGCACGCGAGCGACGGATCCCTCGCGGATGCTGCCGATCTGCACGCTCGCCGCGACCACCGTCGTCACGAGCACGCACGCGAGCACGATGAGGCTCGGCATGAGCAGCAGGAGGGTGCGCCGGGCCTCGGGTCGCGACCATGCACGCACAAGCCGCCCCCTTCGCGTCGTCCCCCGGATGCCCAGAATGAGCATCATAGAGCACAAAGCGCGCGCGGCTTGGCCCGCGCATCCCCGCTTGCGATTCTGGAGGGCACCCTGTGCCGACGACGGAGTTGCACGCGAAGGAGAACACGTGACCGACGAGCTCACGAACCACACACCACGGCCATCCGGCCAGCGGACGAGACGCATCGTCCTGCGCTCGGTGGGCGGCGTCATCGCCGCGGCATCGATCGCGATCGCCGGATACGGCTCGATCCAGGCCGCCTCGGCCGGAACCGACATCCACTCGTCCCTCACCCTCATCGCCCCCGCTGCGGCGGGCGGCGGCTGGGACACCCTCGCCCGCGAGATGCAGCAGGCGCAGAAGACGAACGGCCTCGTCAACAACGCGCAGGTCGTCAACATGCCCGGCGCGGGCGGCACGATCGCCCTCAGCAACCTCGCGGTGCTCGAGGGGCAGGCCAACAACATGCTCGTGGGCGGCACCGGCCTGCTCGCCGCGACGATCCAGTACGGATCCGAGGCGACGCTCGACGACGTGACGCCGCTCGCCGTGACGGTCGAGGAGTACGACGTCATCGTCGTGCCCGCCGACTCGCCCTACGAGTCGCTCGGCGACCTCGTCGAGGCGTGGGAGCAGGACCCGAAGGGCGTGCCGTGGACGGGCGGCGG
>JAJUIM010000116.1 GCA_029267645.1 Microbacterium sp. | reverse complement strand
GGGCGACGTGCGGATCGTGGTCTGCGCCTGGCTGATGTCGGCGCCCCACGACACGACGTTGCCGCCCAGGCCGACGCCGAGGAACGACAGCACCGACTCGGCGACGATGGCGTTGCCGAGGCCGATCGTCGCGACGACGATGACGGGCGCCATGGCGTTCGGGAGCACGTGCACGAGCAGCGTCTTGAACCGGCTCATGCCGAGCGCGATCGACGCCATGACGTAGTCGGACTGCTTCACGCGCAGGATCTCGGCGCGCACGATGCGCGCCGTCGACGCCCACGAGAACCCGCCGATCGCGAAGGCCAGCACGAGCATCGTGCGATCCTCCGCCGGCATGACCGTCATGACGACGATCGCCGCGATGATGTAGGGGATCGTGAAGAAGATGTCGCCGACGCGCGAGAGGATCGAGTCGATCCAGCCGCCGTAGAAGCCGCCGAGCGCGCCCATCACGAGGCCGATGACGGTGCTGATGATCGTCGCGAGCAGGCCGACGACGACCGAGGTGCGGGCGCCGTACGCCATGCGCGACCAGATGTCGCAGCCCTGGCGCGTGAAGCCGAGCGGGTGCCCCGCCGTCGGCGCGCCGTTGGAGTCGGCGAGCGAACAGGCGGCGCCCGTCGCACCGACGGACGTGAACAGCTGCGGGAAGGCGGCCATCGCCACGACCACGAGCGCGATCGCGAGCGAGACCCAGAACAGCGGGCGACGGCGCATGTCGCGCCAGGCGTCGAGCCAGAGGTTGCTGCGCTTCTCGGCGACGCGCACCTGGTCGACGACGACCTTCGCGCCGTCCGTGGGCGCGACGAAGTGAGTGTTACGAGACATAGCGGATCCTCGGGTCGAGCAGACCGTACAGCAGGTCGATCAGCAGGTTGATGATCACGTAGACGATGACGAAGATCGTCACGAACGACACGATCGTCGGCGTCTCGTGCTTGAGGATCGCCGTGTAGAGCGTCTGCCCCACGCCAGGGATGTTGAAGATCGTCTCGGTCACGGTCGCGCCGACCATGAGCACGCCGAACTGCGTACCGAGGTCGGTGACCATGGGGATCAGCGAGTTGCGCAGCACGTGCACGGGGATGACGCGGCGACGGGGCAGGCCCTTGCCGTAGGCCGTGCGCACCCAGTCCTGACCGAGCGTCTCGATCGTCGACGAGCGCGTGAGGCGCATGCTCGTGGCGTAGATGCTGACCGCGAGGGTGACCGCGGGCAGGAACAGGCCCGCCCAGCCATTGTTTCCGCCGACCGTCGGATTCGCCCAGCCGAGCTGCACGCCGAAGACGAACTGCGCGAAGAAGCCGACGACGAAGACGGGGACCGCGACGAACACGAGCGCGACGAGGAGCATCGCGTGGTCGAAGATCGTGTTCTTCAGCAGCGCCGAGGCGGCTCCGATGACGATCGCGAGGATGAACGCCATCGCGACGGCCTCGACCGCGAGCCGGAGCGTCACGGGGAAGGCGCGGATGAGCGTGTCGAGTACCGGCTGGCCGTTGAAGCCGACGCCGAAGTCCAGGCGGAACACGCCGCCGAGGTAATTGAGGTACTGGATGATGAACGGCTGATCGAGCATGTAGCGCTCGCGGATCTGGTCGATGAGCGCCTGCGGCGGCTGCTTGTCGCCGAAGAGCGCCGCCACGGGGTCGCCGGGCATGGCGAAGACCATGAAGTAGATCAGCAGCGTGGCGCCGAGGAACACAGGGATCACCTGCAGGATCCTCCTGAGGATGTAAGTCGCCATCCTCATGCCTCCTTCTGTTGTGGGGTCGCGGCGACCGCGCACAACGCGAGGCGGTGGCGCTGTGCCACCGCCTCGCGTGACGCGGTCAGGCGGGAGGGATCACTCCCAGGGGCTGATCTCGTTCGCCTGCTCCCAGAGCTCCTTCGCCTTCTCCGGGTTGTACTCGAGCACCTCTTCGCCCTCGAGCTCGTCGGTCCAGCCGTCGATGACGGGCGACGTGAAGTCGCTCGCGGGCGTGCGCGTGCCCTGGAAGATCACCTCGGTGATCTCCTCGCGGTTGATCGCCATCGAGATGGCCTGGCGGCGCAGCACGCCCTCCTCGCCGTCGAAGTGCTCCTGGTACTCGCCGATCGTGAACGACTGGAACACCGCCGAGGGCTGGTTCACCGAGCGGTCGCCCAGCTCCTCCTCGTACGTCTCGAACGCCGCGTCGGGCAGCTGGTCGAGCACGTCGAGGTTGCCCGAGAGCAGGTCGTTGTACGCGCCGTCCTGCGAGGCGTAGAACACGATCTTCAGGCCGTCGTTCTGCGGCGTGCGCGGACCGTCGTAGTCCTCGTTCACGGCGAGGTCGATCTGGACGTCGTGCTCCCACGCGCCCTCGGCGGCGAGCTTGTACGGGCCGTTGCCGACCGGGTTCTCGCCGAACGCCTCCATGTCCTCGAACGCGACGTCGGGCAGCGGGTAGTAGGCCGAATAGCCGAGGCGCTGCGCGAAGTCGGACGCCGGCTTGTTCAGCGTGATCTCGAACGTGTAATCGTCGACCTGCTTGAGGCCGGACAGGCCCTCGCCCTGCGCGCCGTAGATCTCGTTCTCAGGATCGTTCTCGAAGCCCTCGATGTCCTCGAAGAAGTACTGCGAGAGCTGCGCGTTCTCCTGCTCGGCGCCGTAGTTCCAGGCCTTGATGAAGTTGTCGGCCGTGATCTCCTCGCCGTTCGTGAACGTGAGGCCCTCGCGGAGCTTGACCGTGAGGTGCGTCGGCGAGTCCTGCGTGATCGACTCGGCGACGTCGTTCTCGACGGAGCCGTCGGCCTGGTAGCGCACGAGGCCCGCGAAGATCGCGTCGAGGATCTTGCCGCCGCCGACCTCGTTGGTGTTCGTCGGGATGAGCGGGTTCTGCGGCTCCGTGCCGTTCACGAGGACGGGGCCCTCGCCGTCCTTCGTGATCTCCTCGAACAGCGGCACGGAGTTCCAGCCGAACTCGACATTGTCGACGTTCTCGCTCCAGCCGCCCACGGCGTTCTGGTACCACAGCGGGATCGCCGGCAGGTCCTTCAGGAGGACCTCCTGCGCCTGCGTGAACAGCTCGTTGGCCTCGTCGGGATCGGTCGTGCTGATGCCCTCCTTGAGGAGGCTGTCGAACTCCTCCGACGAGTAGTCGCCGTCGTTCGAGCCGGCGTTCGTCGCGTACAGCGGGCCGAGGAAGTTGTACAGGCCCGGGTAGTCGGCCTGCCAGCCGGTGCGGAACGCACTGTCGATCGAGCGGTTGGTCACCTCGTCGCGCAGGCCCGCGAAGTCGGGGTACGGCACGCCCACGGCATCGATGCCGAGGGTGCCCGAGATCGAGTTCGCGACGGCGTCGACCCATGCCTGGTGCCCGCCGTCGGCGTTGTACGCGATGCCGAACTCGGGGCCGCCGCTCGACTCCGCCTGCGAATCGTCGGGGTCGTTGGAGCCGCAGCCGGCGAGGGCGATCGCCCCGACACCGAGAACGGCCACGCCCGTGAGGGCGATTCTGTTGCGCTTCACAAGTGCTCCTTGGATAAGGGATGAATCGCGCCCGCGGGGTCGTGCTGTGACGTGCGGGCGACGGAGACACTTTATGCGTTCGCAAGGAGTTCACAAAAGATTCACGCCGAACGTTACACGGGCTTAACGCGACGGCACCGGCGGATCCGTCGCGCGCTCTGGCACGCTGGAGGCGTGACCTCCGTCCCTTCCCGCACGCGCCTTCGCTGGGAGATCGGGATCGTCCTCGCGCTGTCGATCGGCCAGCAGGCCGTGTACTCGGTGCTGTCGTTCGTGCGATCCCTCACCCGCGAGGCGTCCCTCGCCGATCAGACGACGGCGCTGAACCCCGAGCGCGCCGACGAGGCGATCTGGGATGCGATCTACCGCGTCTTCGACGTCGCCTTCGACCTCGCGCTCGTCGCCCTCGTGCTGTACCTGCTGTGGGAGCCCGCGCGATCGGCGTTCGCGCGCATCGGCCTCACGCTCTCGCGACCCGGCCGCGACGCGGGCGCGGCCGTGATCCTGCTCGCGGCCATCGGGATCCCCGGCCTCGCGCTGTACGCGATCAGCCGGCTCGCGGGCCTGACGCTCGAGGTGCAGGCGGGCTCGCTCGACCAGGCGTGGTGGACGATCCCCCTGCTCGTGCTGTCTGCCGCGCGCGCGGGCCTGCTCGAGGAGGTCATCCTGAACGGCTACCTCGCCGAGCGCCTCGGCGAGCTCGGCTGGCGGCCGTGGCGCGTGCTCGCGGCGCTCGCGGTGCTGCGCGGGCTGTACCACCTGTACCAGGGCCCCGCGATGGCGCTCGGCAACGTCGTCATGGGACTCGTGTTCGGCTGGGTCTACCTGCGCTGGCGCCGCGTCATGCCGCTCGTGCTCGCGCATACCCTGCTGGATGTCGTGGCGTTCGTGGGGTATCCCCTCGCCGCCCCCTATCTGCCGTAGGGGTGTGTGGGGCTCCGTAGGCGGGATTCTGCAAGTCTCCGCCGGGTCCACAAGTCTCACCCTTGTCCGCAAGTCTCCGACAAGTCCACCGGTGCTTCCCGTGGACTCGGCGGAGACTTGATGACCCGAAGGAGAATTGCGGAGTTGTGGGGTGTGCGAGCGCTCAGACGCCCGCGGCGCGCAGGGCGGGCAGGATCCGCTGCATCATGAGCGGAGCCAGGTCGGGTGCGGGCGCGGCCTGGTCGTCGACCCAGCGGATCTCCTCGATCTCGGCCGCGGGCTCGCTCACGTCGACGGGCGGGTGCGTGAACACCGTTCCGCGCACCGTATAGCCGCCCTCGTTCGCGGCAGGGGCATCGAAGACCCCGAGCAGCCGCATGCGCGCGGGATCCAGCTCGACGAGCAGCTCTTCGCGGATCTCGCGGATCGCGGCGTCGACCGCGCTCTCGCCCGGATCCGGCTTGCCGCCCGGCTGCATGAACACCGATGTGCCGCGCTTGCGGACCGCGAGGATCCGGCCTGTCTCGGCGTGCCGCAGCACGACCGCGCTCACGTGGATCCGCTTCGCAGTGTGGTCGATCATCGCTCGAACCTCGCGGATCCCTCGTGGGTGAGGGCGGCGCGGATCCGCTCTCGCATGTCATCTCCGAGCGGCGCATCGTCGAGGTCGGCGATCGGGCACCACCACGCCCGGACGTTCTCGCCGTCGGCCGGATGTGGATCGCCGCCGGTCCAGCGACACCGCACCACGTGGTCGAGGAACTGCGCGCGGTCGCCGTTCGCGAACCGCATCGGCGCGAGCGCGTGCACCCACACGAGTGCCTCGGCATCCGCCGTCACGCCGGCCTCCTCCTCGACCTCCCGGATCGCGGCGACGGCCGGTTCCTCCCCCGGATCCACGATCCCCGTCACGGGCGTGATCCTGCCGTTGTCGGCGCGTTCGACGAGCAGGACGGCGTCGTCCTTCGTGACGACGGCGGTCACGCCGATGAGCCACAGCAGGTCGTGCCCGATCTTCTCGCGGAGGCTCAGGATGAATTCGGGTGTCGCCATGCCTCGACCCTATCGGCGGGCGCCGCGGGGGCCCTGCACGGCGTCAGCGCGCGCAGGCTGCGGCGGCGTGCGGACTGTCCACAAGTCTCCGCCGAGTCATCAATTCTCCGTCTGATCGTCAAGTCTCCGCCTTGTCCACGGGAAGCACCGGTGGACTTGTCGGAGACTTGCGGACAAGGCGGAGACTTGTGGATCTGCGTGCGCCGCCCGCACACACCGTGCACCGCCCGCCCACACCGCACACCGACGCGACACCGGGTGCGCCTCGACGCGCTCACGACACGCGGATCCGCGGATCCGTCCACATTCGACCCAATCGCGCCCCACGGCCCCGCGCGCCCGTGCCAGGCTCGGCGGCATGCTCGACTCCCTCACGAAGCCCGCGACGATCCGGGCCTGTCCGATCGAACTGCTCGTGCGCAGCGAGTTCGGGCCGGGATTCGATCGGTACGTTCGCACGCACGACGTCACCCGCGTCGTGCCGGGCGTCTACACCCACACACCGGCGTGGCTGCGCCTGCCACCCTGGGATCAGTACCTCGCCCGCGTCCACGCCGTGCGCTGGAAGCGCCCGGGCGCCGTCTTCGTCTTCGAGGCCGCCGCGGCGCTGCTCGGCGTGCCGTTCATCGGCGTCCCGGCCCACGTGCACATCGCCGCCGACAAGAAGGGGGCTGCGCGCATCAGCGGCGCGGTGCAGGGGCACTTCTTCACGGATCCGCTCGTGACGACGGAGGCGGGCGGCTTCACGACGACGACGCGAAGTATCGGCTGCACGACGGCGGCGTCGGCGCCGCCCTCATCGACGAGAAGCGGCGGGAGGACGCGCTCCGCCGAATCGCGCGCGGGTACGCCAGGTGGGGCTGGGGCGACTGCCGGGATCCGCAGCGGCT
>JAJUIM010000416.1 GCA_029267645.1 Microbacterium sp. | reverse complement strand
GGACGCCGTGCGGCCCACGGGCGTCGTGGTCGTCGTGTCGATCTGGGGCAAGCCCGCATCCTTCGACATGCACAAGCTCGTGATGAAGGAAGTCGATGTGCGCGGCACGATCGGCTATGTCAACTCGCATCCCGAGACGATTGAGCTCGTCGAGTCGGGAAAGGTCGATCTGAAGCCGTTCATCACCGGGAAGATCGGGCTCGACGGCCTCGTCGATGAGGGCTTCGGCACCCTCATCAACCGCAATGAGACGGCGGTCAAGATTCTCGTCTCGCCGAGCGGCGCGGGTCTCTGACCTCGAACGCCCTCTGACGGCATCCGGCTGTCTGCTCGTGGGGCAGCCGGATGCCGCTTTGCGTCGTGTCACCCGTGTGCGAGGCGCTGCAGAAGGACGACGAGCACACCCAGCAGCGCTTCGCCCGTGAGGGCCACGGCCCGCTGCCAGAAGGGCAGCGGCACGCGGCGAACGGCGACCCAGCCGAACAGCACGAGCGAGGCGATGAGCACGACGCTCGAGGCGCGGAGGGCGACGTCGACGCTCCACCAGCCGAGGCCCGCGGCGCCGAGCAGCAGGAAGACCGGCAGGATCGCGAACACGGCGCTGAACGTGACGCCCGCCACCGCGAGCGTCTCGCGCTTCGAGGGGAAGTGCTCGTGCACGATCGTGTGCGAGATGATGTCGGCTGTGAAGACGGCGAAGAGGGTGCCGAGCGCCGTGACGAACACTGTCAGGGCGGCCCCGCCGGTCGTCGGATCCCCGTGCCAGCCGATCGTCGAGACGACCGCGAGCGCCGCGAACGTGAGGTAGATGCGCTCCTTGAGGTGCGCCGCGCGCGCCTCACGGAGTTCGGGGGTCATGTTCTCGCTGCGCCGTGCCACCCCTTCATTCTCCGCCCGGCCGACGGGGAACCAGCAGGGCCTGGCTCGCGCGAGGTGGTCCGGAGCAGGCTGGGAACATGACCGACTGGACAGCAGACGAGCTCGCCCGCATCGGGCGCGCAAGCGAACTCCGCATCGCAACCGCCCGCCGCGACGGATCCCTGCGATCCGATCTGCCCATCTGGGCCGTCCGCGTGGGCGACCGGATCGTGATCCGATCGTGGAAGGGAACCGATGGGGCCTGGTACCGCCAGGCGCAGCGCACGGGCCGCGGCCGCATCGCTTCGGGCGGCGTGACGAAGGACGTGACCATCGCCGACGGATCCGCCCTCGACCGCAGCGAGGTCGACGCCGCCTACCGCGCCAAGTTCGGGAGCGGCTTCTACACCGACCGGATGGTGTCGGACGCCTCCGCCGAGACGACCCTCATCGTCGAGCCCGCCTGAGCGGTGGCCTCGCGTTCGCCGATCAGCAGTCTTCGTATCGCGCAGATGACCCTTCCGCGTCGCTCGGAAGGGTCAATTGCGCGATATTTGTGAAGCAGGTGCGCACGGGGAACCTCACCCGCGCGCGAACGACCGGCTGAACCTCTGGTCCTACTGCACGAGCGCGCGGGCGCTCATGCTCGACCGCGCCGAGCACGATCACCTCTTCGACCTCGCGCGCACGGCAAACCCCGTCGGGATCGCGCCGCGCGTCACGCACGGCGACACGAGCGTGCGCCCCGAGCTGCAGTACCTGCTCGACGCCATCACGAAGGCGCCCGCGTTCATCCAGAACAACCGGATGGACATGGTGGCCGCGAACCTCCTGGGCGCGGCGATGTACTCGCCGATCCTCACGGGATCCAGCGAGGACGCCAACTTCGCGCGGCACATCTTCCTCGACGAGACGAGCCACGACTTCTACCCCGACTGGGACCGCGCGGCCTGGACCAACGTGACGATGCTGCGCCGCGAGGCCGGCCGCAACCCGCACGACAGGAGGCTGCACGGGCTGATCGGCGAGCTGTCGACCCGCAGCGACGTGTTCCGCGAGCTCTGGGCCGCG